>CAZVHN010000178.1:0-1846 GCA_964626895.1 uncultured Chloracidobacterium sp.
CCATGTCATGACCTCCTGTCCGTAGGAGACACCAAGCATACGAAACTCCGGGCAAGAATGCTGAGAATATTTCCACACCCTCCTGTCATTTCCGAAAGGCAAGACCCGGGAAATGACACAAAAAGGCTTTAGCGTCAAAGCGAGGACGGCGCCGCCAGCTGACGCGGGGGAGTGCTTCTATGGCAGATGAAGAATGTTGCGGTTCAAACTTGATCCCAAGCCCCATCGCGCACCACCCGAATATCGATCTCCCTGTCAACGTACGCCCACTCTTCTGAGGACCGAAGCTCGGCCACCAACTCATCGAAGGCTGCAGAATCTGAGGATGCGTACTCGAACCATGTCAAGAAATCGAATGGCTCGTTCTCTCCAAGGTCGCGGCAGTGATGGAGGCGGCGAGCGACTGCAGGTAGATACTT
This sequence comes from uncultured Chloracidobacterium sp., assembly GCA_964626895.1. Taxonomy (GTDB): domain Bacteria; phylum Acidobacteriota; class Blastocatellia; order Pyrinomonadales; family Pyrinomonadaceae; genus PSRF01. The sequence goes on from CAZVHN010000178.1 coordinate 420, forward strand.
TAGACCCGTCTTCACGTGCTTCGAGCTTTCCTCAAAAATCCTTCGGCGTTCGTCTTGAGCCAGGGCCCACCACGACGTGGTTTTGCGAATGGGGATGAGAGCAGCGCAATTTGCTTGAAGGCGACCGAGTGTCGGTTGTTTCGCTACGAGCTGGTCTTTCTCCAGTCGAGTTAGGTAACGCTCGTTGCTTGTGAGTCCACGGAGAAGCCACTTGGCACCTTCGGGCACCGTGGGGACAGCTCCAGTGACGATGTTCAGCCTCTTAACGTCGACAAGAGCGTCTCCAACGAGGGTGCGAATGTTCACAATTCGCCACGGACCGATCTCGCCGCCTATGAAAGTAAAGAGTCGGGCATTCACTGAGGTGGCTGTCTCCTTGATGGGGTATGACGACCGGCTTCAGCGGACCGCTTCGGCAAGCGCAGCGCCACCGTCGCGGCTCCGCTGCAAGCCGTGGGTCAGGCGCCACGTTCGTTTGCCGGTCTTCAGCTCGATCTCGCGATGCCCGTAAGACGCTCAATCCAGCTTACCAATCAAGCGATAGATAGCAATTAGAATTCCGAATCCGACGTACATCCCCAACAACGCAACAAGCATTAGCTTTGCCATCTCGAAGCTTATTATTTTTGTTTCCGACAGTAGAATAATCGTGCCGGCGAGACCGGTGAACGAAACAGCGATACCAGCCACAATCTTTAGCGTTCTATTCTTTGGCATGGGTAATGCGGGCTCTCTCGATGACGCCCAAGGTGAGTGGGCGCGCGCCGCTCGTGCGTCAGTTCTCGAACGCGTTGTCAGGCCGCCCCACCCGTGAACCGGCGCGAAAGTAAATTGTAGAGCCACCCGAACACAGCACCCGCAATTGCCCCATCCACCAACCCATATAGAGTTCCTGTAATGACCGAACCGATATCAGCGCCCGGATGGTAGCCCGGGTAAACCGAGGCAGCGAGTTCGAGAAAAGCGAGACCGTAACTCGGCCAGATCAAATTTCCCAAAGCTACGATAAGAATCGCCGCACCCCAGATAAGTCCAGACGTCAAAGACAAAGCAGTGATATTAAATCGCATGATGCCTCCTTCGTAAAAATGAGTAGTTGTAACGATCGGCGTGGACGTCAAACGCGAGGCGTTGTCGCTGGTTCACTTGCGCGTTTCCAGCCATACCATTACCGCGAGACCCGCGGCGACTACACAGGCGATCCCGCTCACCCACACGGGAACGCTCACTTCATTCACTGTGACCTCCCAGCCCAAGATGAATCGCAACAATTGCAGTACGGAAATCAGCGAAAAGACAACAATCGAGATGATGGTAAAGGGCTTCTTCATTTTCGTCTCCACTAAACAAGATCGCCAGAGTCATACGTTCTCAGCGGTCTAACGCCCGCGCCCCTGAGCGCGAGGTTAGGGGCTGAGATGGCGCCA
>CAZVHN010000179.1:0-10221 GCA_964626895.1 uncultured Chloracidobacterium sp.
CGAAATGTGGAGTGCGCCGGCAGAGCGAAGCGGCGACGGCGCTTTGGATTCTTTTGGGGTTTTAGGGCTCGCCAATCCAAAGCGGAGTCGCGCTACGCTTGCCTCCGCACTCCAAAATGAGTTTTTCAGCAGCCTGCTAGAGTTGTATCGTTCTTTCCCAAATTGAGAGCCTTTCAAGCTTGGAAGAAGATCACTCAAGACTGGAAATCTCTCAGGTTGGGAAGGGTGGTTTACCCCCGCTCGGGTGTTCACCATTCAAGGCCGCAGGAGATAGAGAACCGTGGCCGTCTTACTTACCCAGAAGTTGCTCAGTCTGTGATCGCAACCAGCCCTCCTCGTTCAATAACCTTTGCAACTCAAACGGCAACACAGACTAAAGTCTGGGCTACTCACTAACGGCCAACCATTGCTCGCATGCGTTCACGAGATCAGAGTCAGTAGGACGCGCTGTTGGTTTGATACCACCCTGTCGCCGACTCGTGATATTGATTCGAGCCGCATCCAGGATGGGAGCATCATTTGTCCGCGACAGTTTGCGCGAGTTGTTCGCGAGCCAGGCGACAATGGTCGCGCCGGAATTTGCCATGGTGCGGTAGCGATTAGTGTTCGTCGAACCGCCCAACTCGAGATCGGCTAACTGATCGATCACCTGCCACATATCGCGCGCACCGTAGGCATGTTTGATCTCGTTGCTCGAAAGCAGCTTGGTGATCGTATTGATTTGCTTTTGCAGTTCAGTGGCCATGAAATGTGTCCAGCCATAACCGTGTAGCGACAAGTTCGCGGCAAGGTCCCGTCCCACTTTTCGAACGAGCTGCTGGCTGAAAGCCTCTGGAGTTTTTGATTGTATTACATTCCCCACACTGTTTTGACGCGCGAAGGCGGCCATGCTGGAAATGAACCGAATCCACAAATCGTTGAACTCACGGTTGGGTTTAGTGCCGGCGTCACCACCTGGAAAGCCGAGCACTCGAGTGTAAAGGTTGCGGCGCTCATTCTCCGAAATGCGAAGCGGAGTCTCCTTCCAATACTTGAACAGGTCGCTTCCCGTTCTTCCATCCCCAACCGGAAGGATGCCGCTCTGGAAGAGTTCGACAAGCCTATCCAACACCTGGAATGCCTTCATCTGATCGAGCATCGCCGCGAAGTAGACCGGCTGCAACGCGCGAATGTTGTCCGCGATGATTTCCTGGTTCCTCTCTTGACCCTCAAGATCCGGTAGTTCACGCTTTTTGTTTCGCATCTTACCTCCTTGTTCGACTATCCAACTCTAGCAAATCTTGAATGGCCTCTGGGCAAAAATCCGAATTCAACATAACATCAGATCGCGCTTCTTAATATCTATCTGGTTAGCTCTCAGCGGTGCTGACGAGCTTTGACCACACGGGCCAACGAGCCTTTTAGACGGCGGAGGTTATCGAGGTGACTGGGTTCAGTACCGAAGCTTTCGTAGCTGCTCTGGCGATCATCGGGATCGTCATTGTCGTGTCGGCGCTTCTTTCGGGACTAATTGAAAGAAGTGGACTACCGCAAGTAGCCGTGTTCCTGGCCATGGGTGCCGCCCTGGGCCCCGCGGGGCTCGGGGTCATAAACGTCACGCTTGAATCTCAGACGCTGCGCGTAGTCGCTACCCTCAGCTTAACGCTTGTCCTGTTCACTGATGCCGTCGCTCTCAACATCTCGGAAGTTAAACGTCACGCAACGCTGGCGCTAAGAGTGCTGGGCCCAGGGACGCTGCTCTCCGCTGCACTCGGTGGATTCGCCGGTTGGTGGCTGCTCGGACTCCCAGCACCAGCGGCGGCAATTCTGGGCGCCGCTCTGGCATCAACCGACCCGGTATTGCTCCGCGGACTACTTCGTCGTCGCGACATTCCACCTAACGCACGCCAGGCTTTGCAATTGGAGAGTGGATTAAATGATGTCGTACTGTTGCCGGTCGTGCTGGTGGCCATGGCGTTCATGGGACAACACGGTCCGGCTGATGCCGCGGCGTGGGCGAAGCTTGGTCTTAATCTATTTATCCTGGGGCCAGGTGCGGGCGTCGCCGTGGGACTGGTGGCCGTAGCTGCATTAGACCTGATCCGCAAGCGCATTGGAGTCAGACGCGACTATGAATCGCTCTACTCGCTGGGAGTGGCATTCTCTGCTTTCGCAGCCGCTGAGGCGGTGCATGGCAGCGGTTTTCTGGCGGCGTTCGCGGCGGGCTTGACCATCGCGGCGCTGGACGTGGAACTCTGCGACTGTTTTCTCGAGTACGGTGGTGTCACTGCCGAGATGATGCTGCTCTTTACCTTCGTACTCTTCGGCACTTCCCTCATCTGGAGCGGTTTTACCGTAGTCAGCGGCGCAACTCTGCTCTTCGCCGCCATTGTCATACTGATTCGCCCACCTGTTTACCTGCTTTCACTCTATCGATCCAGAGTCGATAAGCGTGGCCAACTGCTAATTGCCTGGTTCGGACCACGCGGACTTAGTTCACTGCTGCTGATCTCGTTGCCGGTGTTCGCTGGAATACCTGGGACCGAGCGGATGTTTGCGATCTGCTGCCTGGTGGTCCTGATTTCGGTGGTGCTGCATGGCGGCTCACCGATGCTACTTGCTCGCGCAGCGCGGCGACGGGCGCACGAGGAAGCTCGGGGCGCAGACGTTGCGCGCGACTTTGGCGCACCGGCAAACGCTTCCCTGACTGCGGACAAGACCGGCACCGATGCGTCAGGATTGGTACAAGTCCAGCCGATCTCCTTCGGCGATAGCGGCGGTCGTAGGGAAGCTTTCAGAGTTGACGATCGAAGTTCCGACGGCGCTAACCATACCGCCCAAAATACTTCGGAGCGAATCTCTATCGATGAAGTGCTCCGCTTGCAGCAATCAGACGAGCCTGTTGTTAACCTCGATGTACGAACCGAGCGGAGCTTGGAGACTAGCGACTTGCAAGTAAAGGGTGCAGTTCGTTTGCCACCTGAGCATGTAGTCCAGCGAGCGAGTGAGCTAAATCTTCCCAAGGACGCGTGGCTCATCGCCTACTGTGCTTGACCAAACGAAGCGACCAGCGCCCGTGTGGCGCAGGAACTTCGAAGAGCGGGTTGGTCAAAAGCGAGGGCGCTAACCGGCGGCTGGGATGCGTGGCAAGCCGCCAACTTACCGGTGGAGCCAAAAGCAGTCAGTGCAGAAGCGAGTGGTGCTTGATCAAACCGGAGCTGCGGGAGCGTAGCGACCGCCTCTGCTACAGAACCGGGAGCGGTAGCGACCGCATTCAAGGAACGCACTATTCACCGCACGAATTGATGAGTGTGTCCCGCAGTGATCGGAGCTGAGGAAAGTTATTTAAGGTCTGACCAAATGGACGCGACGGGATCGTTGGTGCCAGTTGAGTGCGGTCGCTACCGCTCCCGGTTCTGTAGAGGTACCCTATCGCCATTGAGCATTCTTTAATTGCAACGCTAGTTTGCGCTTGAGTCTTGGGGGAATTTGAAAGTAGGATATCAGCAATGAGACTAAAGAGCTGGTCAAAGACATTGGGATTCTGGGGGTTTCTATTCTTTCTCATCAAGGGATTGTTATGGCTAACGATTCCTGTGTTGATTGCTCTCATTGCCAACTAGCTTCCGTCAACTACTAACTTCGCGCGATGAAAAAGCGTCGGCTGAGTACTGCTGGAGTATTTCTTATTCCGATCCTCACGGCGGCGCTGCTAACTGCTCATCAATCTGCTACTCCTTTGACTCCGCAAAATATTCAGCGTCCCCGCGCGCGTGAGGCGGGCATCATAGTTGGCGTCTTGCCCCCGGGTCCGCTAAACGCGATCACAGACGTCCCGGGTGTGCTGGTTGGTCACACCACTATTGTCCGGCAAGAAAACATCCGCACAGGGGTTACGGCAATCCTCCCTCATAATGGAAATCTGTTTCGCGAGAAGGTCCCCGGCGCAGTCTTTGTGGGTAACGGCTTCGGCAAACTAATGGGCTCTACCCAGGTGAATGAGCTGGGCGAAATCGAAACTCCAATCCTGCTGACCTCGACACTGAGCGTGCCGCGCGTTGCTGATGCGTTAATGGATTACATGCTGAGCCTGCCCGGAAATGAAGATCTTCAGTCAGTTAACCCTCTGGTGGCGGAAACCAACGATGGATATCTGAACGACATCCGCGGACGGCATATCACCCGCGTGGATGTCCTGGCGGCGATCAAAAACGCCAGGAGCGGAACAGTTGACGAAGGCTCTGTGGGCGCAGGGACAGGCGCAGTCGCGTTTGGCTTCAAAGGCGGCATCGGCACTGCCTCACGAAAGTTGCCCGCGGGGTTGGGCGGATCCACAGTTGGCGTGCTCGTGCAGTCAAATTTTGGCGGCATTCTAACAATCAACGGAGCTCCTGTTGGCCGCGAGCTAGGGCAGTACTATTTAAAGGACCAGCTCGGAATCGCCGGCCCGCCTGGAAACCACAATCTCACTTCTCAGGGTAAGAATCCGAACGAAGCCGACGGCTCAATCATCATGGTGATCGCTACCGATGCGCCGGTTGACGCTCGCAATCTCGGACGCATGGCTGCAAGGGCCATGTTGGGACTGGCAAAAACTGGTTCGGCCGGCACAAACGGCAGCGGCGATTACGCGATTGCCTTCTCGACATCCCTTGACGTGCGTATTCGAATAGCCGCTAATCCCGTCGATCGCAATGCCTCGCGCAATTTGAAGTCGCTACCAAACGATGCCATGTCGCCATTATTCCTCGCAGTAATCGAGGCCACGGAAGAAGCTATCTACAATTCGCTCTTTCGTGCCCACACCATCACCGGCCAAGGCCGAACGGTCGATGCGCTCCCCCTCGAGCGAACCTTCGAGATACTGCGCAAGCACGGGGCGATCAAGAAATAGTCCAACGTCCAATGTCCAAGGTCCAACGTTTGACGAGTCAGGTCCTGCCGAATTCTGTTTTGATTCTGAGATGTCGGACGTTGGACCTTGGACATTGGACGTTGGACGTTCATTTGGCCCACAAGTGGATTGACACTTCATTCCCAGCCGCATAAAATTCCCTTCCCCCGGAGATCATACAATCTATCGATTACAAGGAGGTCAACCAGTGAAAACAACTATCCGTGTCAACCGCAAGAAGCCGGAGTCGCTGACAAAGCAGATCACGGACCAGCTTACCGGGCTGATTGAGTCGGGAGTGATGACGGTGGGAAGTTATTTGCCCAGTGAGCGGGACCTTGCGGGGCAGGTAAAGGTCGCAAGAAACGTCGTCCGAGGAAGCTACGAAAACCTCACGCGTGCTGGAAAGATTCAGAGCGAAGGGCGCAAGGGACGAACGGTCAGGGCCGCGGGTACGAAGCAGCGGGCGGGCAAGAGCGCTGCCGGTTCCCAGGCGCGCAAAAAATAGTGACGCCTTGCATGTCCCGGTTTCCTCCTTCCCGAAATTGGAAAGACCCCGCTACTGGGTGGCAATTGCGGCTTCGTCACCGAGCGCCAGAATTTCGTTCCGAATAGCTTTGCGTTCGGCAATTAGCCTCACGAAGAACCTTCTCCTCGTCAAAAAGAAAGCCAAAGCCCTTAATCCTCCTAAAAACCTGTCGAGCTCTTCTGAAAACCGGATCGCGGCATAGCCAGCCGCCGGCACGACCAGCAGCGCAACAAGCGCGCCTATCCCACCCAGAAATTTGTAAGACAGCAATCCCACAATCAACCAGGTCAAAGGAAAGAGCAGCATCGCGGAGATGATCTTGATTGTTGAGATAACGTCGTCGGAGTCCTGGTAGAACCTGGTCGAGAGATAGCCACCCAGGCGATAGGCGGGATAGTGAATCAGGAGTCCTGCCGTGGCGGGCACGATCAGAAGCAGGAACAACAGTCCGCGACTAATCAGATGGCTAAGCACATCCAGGGTGGAGGTTGGCGGTGATAGATCGTCCGGGTCCACTCCCGCCTGTTTCAATTCTTCTTCGAAGCGGGTCATGCGGACTTCGAGTCTTGCCAGACGCGCAGGTGCGTGATCGCGCAGGATTTTGTAAGCCTTAATAAACCGTTGCTGGAGCTGCAGCTCTCCCGCCAGACTGTCCTCCCTGCCATTTCTCCCCTCCGAGAAAATTCTCTCGGCGCGCGCGATGGTGTGCAACGCTTCTTCGTGCTCAGCATCGAGCATCACTTCGCGGAGCGCAGACTCAATCCTGTCTGAGAGGTCGCGTACGGCGGCTCGCGGCGGGTTGCCATCTGCCTCCAGCTCCGTGCGTGTTACTTCGATAGGCTTTCCGAAGTGGAGCAAGACCGCGCTGCGAAAGGTCGTCTTTGAAGTGTAGTAAAGACCCGCTGGGACAATCTTGAGATCCGTGACTTCGCCCGTCGACACCGCGCCGAGAGCGATGCGCGCCGCACCTGTCTTGATCGGGCGTAGTCTGGGCTCGTCATGTGAAACGCCTTCGGGACAAATGCCAATCGTCCCGCCCTTCGCAAGCAGTTTGCGGGCAGCTGCAAAGGTTTCGAGATTACGAGAAACGTCCTCGCCCTCGTCCTGCCGTCGATAAACTGGAAGGGCCTCGAGTGCCCTGACCAGGAATCCCAGTGCTGGCATTTTGAATAGCGGAGCTTTCGCAAGAAAAGAAACGCGACGCGGCGCCAGACAAAGTAGGAAGGCCGGATCTACCAGCGCATTCGGGTGGTTGAGAACGAAGATAACCGGACTCTTCCGCGGTACGTTCTCGAGGCCATCGACTTCGACACGCCGAAAATATACGCGGAAGGCAAATCTTAGTAGGGCAACAATAATTCGGCGGGTCATTGGACCTATTGTACCCGTTTCTCTTGTCAGAACGGCGAGCGGTAGCGACCGGGTCTGACTGCGGCGGCTCTCAGCGAACCCCTGTCAGAACGGCGAGCGGTAGCGGATGTGTGAAGACGGCAATTTGCAGGTCGGGAAGGGGGCAAAGCGGAGCGCGCCCCCGCTCGAGATGCGCTACCATTCAACTCTGCACTGACAATTCAAGCTCAGAGAATTCGCAGGTTGGGAAGGTGGGCAGAGCGTAGCGCGCCCCCGCTCCGGCGTAGCGTCTTTCGCTGGCTAGAAAAACGGCTGACTTCTTATGCAGACTCCTTCAGTGTAGCTTGAAGAAAAATAAAGTTGGTGGCGCTGCGCTGGAGCGGGGGCGCGCTCCGCTTTGCCCACCTTCCCAACCTGCGAATTTCCTGAGCTCGATTAACAAGTTCAAGGTTGAGTGCTCGAGCGTCTTGAGCGGGGGTGCGCTACACTTTGCCCACCTTCCTTACCTGCAAAGTTAGCGAGGCTTGAGCCGCTTTTTGGGATTGGCTCTTCATATGAAATAGACTGATGTATACTAAGCGCTCTTCCCACTGATTAAATTTAGCTAGTTGAGGGTAATGAAGAATGAAACTAATCATCATCCTGTCTTTGTTGATCTGCGTGCCGGTGATGGCCCTGGCTCAGCCGAAATCGCGCAAACTCTTTCCATACAATTACACCGTCGACGATCTTCCGAATGGCTTGAGATTAGTAACTGTGCCCACCGATTATCCGAATCTGGTCGCTCTTTATATCGTCGTTCAGACGGGTTCGCGTAATGAGGTAGAGCCGGGCAAGAGCGGCTTCGCACACTTTTTTGAACACATGATGTTTCGCGGCAGTGAAAACTACACCGCCGACCAGCGCGAAGCGATTTTCAAGCGCGCCGGTGCGGAAACCAACGCGTATACGTCAGACGATCGTACCGTCTACCACGCGACTTTCTCGAAGGACGACCTGGACGAGATCATGAAGATGGAGGCCGATCGCTTCATACGTCTGAAGTATGCGCTGCCGGAGTTCCAGACCGAGTCGCTGGCGGTGAAGGGTGAGTATGACAAGAACAGCGCTAACCCCTTCTCGAAGCTTTATGAGGTAATGCGCGAAACCGCCTTCAAAACGCACACCTACTCACATACAACTATGGGCTACTTGAAAGACATTCAGGACATGCCAAATCAGTTTGAGTACAGCCAGGAATTCTTCAAGCGCTTCTACCGTCCCGAGTACACCACGGTCGTGCTCGTCGGCGATGTGACGCGCGCCCGGGCTGCGGACCTGGCCAAAAAATACCTCGGAGACTGGAAACGCGGTGACTACGTGGCGAAAATCCCGGCAGAGCCTAAGCAGACTGAACCTCGCAAGGCGCACATCGACTGGCCTTCACCGACCTTGCCGATCGTCGCAGTTGCCTTCCGTGGTCCGGCGTATTCAGATGTCGACAAAGACAAGATGGCCCTCGACCTGTTAGCGCAGGTCGCGTTCGGAGAGAACTCAGACCTTTATCAAAAGCTTGTTTTGTCGGAACAAAAGGTGGATGTTTTGGGACCGGACTTCAGCAACCAGATGGATCCGGAGCTGTTCGTGGTGCTGGCGCGCGTCAAAGATCCTAAGGACGTTGATTACGTACGCGACCAGATTCTCGCGACTTTCAAACGCTACTCGACCGAACTGATTCCCCAGGACAAACTAAACGCCACGCGATCACGTCTCCGCTACGGCTTCGCGATGGCCATGGACAGTTCTAATGCTATCGCCTCCACGCTCGCGCCCTTCGTCTCGCTGCGCCGCTCACCGGAGACCATAGACAAGCTGGCGGAGCTCATGGAAACCATCTCTCCGCAAGATGTGCGCGACATCGCCGCCAAATATTTTCGCGACGAGAGCCGCACTATCGTGACGCTGGCGATGAAGGCGAAAGAGTCCGCGAAGAGCGAAGTAAAGGAGGGTGGAAAATGACGCGACGCCCATTCATAACCCGGCTCAAAAGCCTGCTTATCAGCCTGTTCATCAGTCTCGCCATCCTGACACCTGCGGCCGCCCTGGGCCACACACAGAAAAACATTTCTACAAAGATTGCCAGCGTACTGCTTCCAAACCGCTCGCCGCTTGTGACCTTTCGTATTCAGTTCATGAGCGGCGCCGCCGCCGACCCGAAGGGCAAAGAAGGGGTCGCGGCTTTGACTGCCGCGATGCTTGCCCAGGGTGGCACGCGCACCATGACGTACGAACAGATCGTGGAAGCGATGTATCCCATGGCCACCTCTTTCGGCTGGCAGATCGACAAAGAGATGACCGTTTTTACGGGTACGACGCACATAGACAATCTGGATAAGTACTACGGTCTCATCAGCCAGATGCTGCTCGATCCCGGGTTTAGGCCTGATGATTTCACGCGACTGAAGACTGATGCGGTCAACTTTTTGAAAGTCTCCCTGCGCCAGACCAACGACGAAGAGCTCGGCAAGGAGTATCTCTACAACGTCATCTATGACGGCCATCCGTACGAACACCACAACATGGGGACTGTTAGTACGCTCGAGAAGTTAACGGTCGAAGACCTGCGCGCCTTCTACAAAGCAAACTACACTCAGGCCAATACCGTCTTGGCGCTGGCGGGAGGTTATCCAAAAGATCTACCGCAGCGGGTGGAGGCCGATTTCGCCAAGTTGCCGGCCGGGCAGTCGAGTAAAGCAAAGTTTGATACTCCCAAGCTCGCGTCAGGCTTACGCATTTCCATCATTAAGCGAGAAACGCGCGCGACCGCACTTTCGATGGGCTTCCCTATCAACGTAACGCGCGCCCACAGGGATTGGCCGGCGCTGGCGGTGGTGGCCTCTTACTTTGGGCAGCATCGCTCCAGCAACAGCTATCTCTATCAAAAGCTCCGAGAGGCGCGCGGACTCAATTACGGGGACTACGCTTACATCGAGTATTTCCCTCGCGGCATGTTCCAGTTCACGCCCGATCCCAATCTGGGACGTTCGTCGCAGATCTTTCAAATCTGGATTCGTCCAGTGACGCCGGAGAATGGTCATTTCGTGCTGCGCGCAGCGCTCTACGAGTATGACAAACTGGTGCGCGAGGGCATGACCAGGGAAGCGTTTGAGGCAACGCGGGAGTTCCTGACCAAGTACAACAACATTCTTACGCAGACGCAGGACGCGCAACTCGGCTACGCTCTCGACAGCCGTTATTACAACATTCCCGACTACGTCAGCTACATGCGTGAACAGCTTGCGAAGCTAACGCTCGAAGATGTGAATAACGCCATTCGTAAACACCTCAAGTCTGACGCGATGCGTATTGTGATCATCACCAAGGATGCGGAGGGTCTGCGTGACGCGATCCTCGGTAATCGGCCATCGCCGATCACTTACAACTCACCCAAGCCGAAGGAGATCACGGACGAAGACAAAGTGATCGAGAA
>CAZVHN010000180.1:0-4037 GCA_964626895.1 uncultured Chloracidobacterium sp.
TGGAATGATCTTCGTAAGCCTTGATGATCATTTGGACGAGCTTGTGGCGCACGACGTCTTTTTCCGTAAAGTAGACGAAATCGATGCCTTCCAGGTTGGAAAGTACGCGCTCAGCTTCAATCAGACCGCTGCGTTTGCCGGCCGGCAGGTCTACCTGGGTAACGTCGCCAGTGATCACGGCCTTGGAGCCAAAACCAATGCGCGTTAAGAACATCTTCATCTGTTCGCTGGTGGTATTCTGAGCTTCATCCAGGATGATGAATGCATCCGCCAGAGTGCGACCGCGCATGAACGCGAGGGGCGCCACTTCGATCACCCGCTTCTCCAGCAACCTGGTAACGCGTTCGTAGTCGATTAAATCGAAGAGCGCATCGTAAAGCGGCCGCAGATAGGGATCCACCTTGTCCTGCAAATCGCCGGGGAGGAAACCAAGTTTCTCGCCCGCCTCCACCGCGGGTCGCGCCAGTACGATCCGGTTAACCTGCTTCTGCATCAAAGCCTGCACCGCCATCGCTACTGCCAGATATGTCTTGCCAGTGCCGGCTACACCGATACCGAAGACCACGTCCCTTTCCTGTATGGCCTGAATGTATTTGCGCTGATTGGCTGATTTCGGAGCTACTTGCTTTTTCCCGGCGGGATTGAAGCGCGATTTGGTGAAGTAATCCCGGAGGCTGAAAGCGCGGTCCTCGGCGATCTGCGCAAACGCCTCACGCAGTTCCTTGTCGGTAAACTGCCGGCCCTCTTTGAAAAGTTCGGAAAAGTCCTCGAGAATGCGCTCCGCAGTCTCGACGTCTTTGGGATCTCCGTCTATGGAAACGTCTTGCCCGCGGGCGTTGATACGCACGTCCAGAAGCGACTCCAGGTACTTAATGTTCTGGTCGTGAACACCGAACAGCGTTTCCAGTCCCCTGGGCGGAAGCTCAATCTTGTTCAAGAACGCTCACTTTCATTTCTTGGTGAACTATGAGGAGGGCTACTGGGTGAAAGTGCGGAAAGATTGTTGACATATGCTACGGCTGGCACGCTACTACAGGGCTCACTTAGGTGTCAAATATTGCTTGATTTGAAGGTCGATCCGACGGGTTCGTCGCTTGACACTCGCGATGGTGGCCCCTATACTCCGTCACTTGCGCATGACGCCCAGGGTCGCGTCTGAGTCATAAACGCTATCCTCGAAGCAGCAGGCCGGGGAAGGCAATTATCGGGAGAGTTTGATGCCAAATCATAAGTCAGCAGAGAAGCGGATGCGCCAGAATGAAAAGCGCAAGCTGATCAATCGCAGCAATCGCACTCGGGTCAGAGGCTCTATAAAGAAGCTGCGGGTGGCACTCGCGTCGGGCGACGCGCAAGAATCAAAGACGCTCTTACCGGAGACTGTTTCGACTATCGACAAGGCAGTGCAAAAGGGTGTGCTCCACAAGAACACTGCGGCGCGCTACAAGTCGCGGTTGACGGCGAGGGCAAATCAGGCGGCGGCCAAGTAAAGTCTTACAAATACTACATGTGGCGAGGCGGACCGAAAGTTTGGTCCGCCTCGCTTTTTACTGGGAGCGCGAGCGGCCCGGGGTCCCCAAGCGGGCAGCCCGCTTGGGGTGGTGGTGGCGAGTGTGAACACGCCTGAAAGGCATGAAGTTAATAGCCGGGGGCGACACCCCCGGTAAGCGAAAGTTTTCAGTCCCGACCCTTGGAAGGGTCGCAGTCCCGACGGACTAGATCACGCAGGTTGAATCTTTGTTTGGCGCAGTGCGACCCTTTCAGGGTCGGGACTGAAACCTTGGCTACCCGGGGGCGTTGCCCCCGGCTATTGAATTGGTCCCTTTCAGGGACAAGACGAACAGGCCCATTCCACGAGACCTTAACGATTTTTTGGATTAGAACTGTTTGGGCTTTTCTCGAGCGTTTGGATCAGAAACTCCCTCTGCTTGGAATGACCAACGCGGTGATCGAATCATTGGGAGACTCGCGTTTGGTTTTTGAGTACTACAGCGAAGAACTCTTGCGGACGGACGAGACGAGGAACGGTTGGGTCGCTCCTGACCTCAAACATCTGTAAAGAAACGGCCGTCAACCTGACAGCTCACACACCAGCATCTCGAGCTGGAGCCGCGCGCCTTTGGGTCCGCCTCCTCCCAGCGAGGTCTTAATGGCCAGATCAGCGGCGGCGATCAGTTTAATTCCGTGTGCGATCGTCGCCGCGTCACTGCGTTTGAGGTTGGCGATGAAAGCGTCGCGTTTAAAGGGAGGCATAGGCACAGTGCGAAAGACGTCGTCGCGCGACCCGCGTGTCAGGGCTTCTTTCGCAAGCGCCAGCCGGTGATAGTTTCCAGCAATCGCACCAATCAACATTACCGGTTGCGCGCCACCCTCCAGCAGCCGGTACAGTGTTTCGAGCGCTTGCTTGCGATTGCGGGCAATTAAGTGATCACCAAGGTCCCAATTCGAAAGCTCCCGCGATCGGCCAATCAAGTCATCCACCATCTCAACGGTAACGCGTCTCGTCGGCAACGCCGCGGATGCCAATTTATCCAACTCCGAAAAGAGCGTCTGCACGTCGGTGCCAACCAGCATGATGATTTCGCTTAAGACCTGTTCGTCACACGTTACCTTAAGTTCTTTCAAGCGAGACTTGACCCAGGTTCTGGCCTCGCCATCTTTCAGAGCTGGATAGTCAACAACCTGGCACTTCTCCAAGAGAGCCCTGGCAAGCTTTTTACGCTTATCGAGATCCTCTGTGTTGAAGATCATCACCGTCGATTCTGCCGGGTTGCTTATGTATCGAACCAGCGCCGCTTCGTCGGCCTCGCGGAGTTTGCCGAAGTCTGTGATTTTCACGACACGCCGTGTAGACATCATCGGCAGTTGGTTAGCCGCCGCGATTGCCTCCTGCACACCGCCGCTCGTGAGGGTGAAACTCGACTCATTAAACTCGCGCAGCAGAGTGCCGCTCAACGCGGCATCGGTAATCGCGCGCGCGCTGTTGTCGCGCAGATAACCTTCACAACCCACAAGCAGATAGACGGGAGCCAGCCGTCCCTCTTTCAGCGAACGTTCCAGCTCAGTGCGGGAAAAAGTACTCATTTCTTTTGTTCGGTCTCCACGGCATTGATGAGGGTGGAGACGATGCTTTCAGCGAAGCTCCGGGCCATACGTTGCACGGCCGGATCTTCTTCGCTGAAGAAGTTGCGCGGGTCATTAGCAAACTCGTACTCGCCACGAAAGACAAAATTTTGATTGTCGTAGAGCACCCGATTCTCGGCCTGGTCGCGTACGGTTACCGCGGCCTCAATAGTCACTTCGAAAATTCTGGCGCGGCCTTTGTCATCCAGCAATACGCCGGCGAAGCTGAAGCTCTTAATGATGCCTTCGATAACCGCATCTGCGCCTTCGCGATCCCCTTGCACGCGCAAACCGCGACCGCGGTGAATCAACTCGTCGATAACGGCCCTGGTGAATCGTGACTCGATCTTGAAGCGCAGCGCGCTGTTTTGAAACGCCGGCACGGCCACGGTGCGGATGCGTGAGGGCAGCTGGTTCTTGGTGACGGGCTTGTAACACTCGGTAAAACCGGACACGCAAAGGAGCATTACGACAAACGCGGAAAGGCGAAGAGTTGTGTGCATCAGAAGCTTCTCTCCAGAGTGGTCTGGTCACTGCCAAATTGAAGTTGGGATTCTCTCTCACGTGAGTCAGTTAGGCAAGGTGATAACGAATTCGGTAGTGGGTCAGTTTGGTTGTGGCACGCGCATCTTGCGCGTGATTCACGGGCGGGACGCCCGTGCCACTCCTTCAAACTGACCCACTACCACGAATTCACATGATGTCGTTGATAGCATCGGCAATGCGCACGGTTTCAACGGCAGCTTTCACGTCGTGTACGCGGACGATGTGAGCGCCACGCAAAACGGCCGCGGTGATAGAAGCCATGGTGCCATGGAGGCGATCTGTGGCCGGCGCGCTGTCCAGTAAGCGCCCGATGAAAGACTTTCTCGAAGTGCCGATCAGGATAGGAAGGTCGGGGAATGCGTGGACGAGCC
>CAZVHN010000181.1:0-2426 GCA_964626895.1 uncultured Chloracidobacterium sp.
GAGTTTGAGAGTTGATTTGCTGCTTAGTGGCTTCCAAGCTTGAGGCGGGGACAGGGTCCGCCTTCCTTACCTGCAAATTACCGTGGGCCCTTTTGGGATTTCACATAGCCTCGGTAGCGATCGGGTCCAATTCGGCTACAGAGCGTCGGCATTTTTCCCTAGCGATCGAGCAACCGCACCTTAACCCGGTCCCTACCGCTCCTCGGTTCTGTAGTCGTGTGATCGCCTGAGTGCCGCCCTGAACCAGCACCGCGCAGGTGAACCGTGATATTCTCCGGCGCACGCGTTTGTTACCCGGCGTATCACCATCATTTGTCTCAAGTGCTCCCCATGCGTTTGTGGCTTTCAAAAAGCAGTGAAGTTCCCCTTCGCGAACAGCAGGGCCCGCCTTCCTGACTTTGAGGTGTTCCAGCTCGAGAGGTTTTTCCTATGCCGAAGAAATTTAGGTTTTGGGTTTTTCCTTAGCCAGCGTGCGGACAAAGTTCACGAGGTGCCAGCGCTCTTCCTCAGTCAGCATCTCGCGGCTTGGCATGATGCCAGGAATACCTTTCGTCATTTTCCAAAAGATTTCGCCGTCTGAGAGTTTTGGCATTCTCTTCTGATCTGAAAGATCGGCGGGGACTCGTCTGAGTCGGGGCAAATTCTCTTTGTTGCCGGATCCCGTCTCTCCGTGGCAGAAAATGCAATTGCCCTTCCTGGTCATGAAGAGTTCCTTCCCTTGGGCAATCGATTCTTCCGTAGCCTCGACAGGGTTCTTTGTCTTATCCGCATCCGCGGGAAGGTCCCAGGTATTCTTGGAAAAATCCTGTGGGGCCGGACGAGCTGGTTGCGTCGCGGCCGTTGGGTTATCGGACTTATTCGTAGACTTATTCGTAGACTGATTTGGTTGACTTGGTTTGCGCTGTTCCTGGCCGAATGATTGCAGCGTCAGGGCAAGAGATGCCAGGCCCAAAGCTAACACCACGCCCAGAAGTCTGGTCGACTTGTGCATTTGAAGTCTCCCTGCAACCGGCCACCGGGCAAGTCCCGCGCTGCCACAGTCATACTGTCTAAGTTTTTGAGCTTTGAAGAAAGTCATTTGACAGGATTTACAGAATTTACAAGATTAAGCCCAGTCGAGTCTTGTTTATGTCTTAGCCGCGGATTAGCGCGGATGATGCGAATCTGAAAGAGCCTCATTGCGAACCCTAAGCTGAAGCTAAGCCTATTTGGTCATGTCTGATCCGCGTTCATCCGCGCAAATCCGCGGCTCATTTTGCTTTAACTCTCGCCGCATGCTTTCTACGGCGTGCTGCTTCTCCTGCTTCGTCGCCTTACGATGCGCTTCTTGGCGGGTGGCCCTTTCGTTGCCGGCGCCACCGATGAACCCTCTTCCATCTTCTTTGGTTTCATCTGCTCCTTGATCATATCGAGCACCATCTGCTGTGGGACGTCGGCGCTCAGCACTACCTCATTCTCCTGGGGAGTAATCGAGAGTGCCTTGAACAGTGACTGTGCCGTCGGGTCTGGCACTGATGAGGTAGCCTGTCGCAGCAGACCATTAATCAGACTGCTAATTATCTTTGCCGTGTCCGGATTGTCGGCGTTCAGTGCGCCGCGCACCATGAAGTTGGAAGCATCCATCGTTAGGGCGGCATAAAAGTCGCCAAACTTCGAATCACAACGCAGCGCTCTGGCATTAGCTTCCGTGCCGAGCAGGCCAAAAGTCTTACTGAAGGACGTTAACGGCGACCCGGCGATACTGATCAGGGCGCTTGGATCGCGCAGAAGGGAATTGAGGCTCTCCGAGCTGATCCGTTTGCTGCCTTCTTCAGCGTCGATTGCCGCTTTCAAATAGGCGGTTGAGCCTATGGCAATGGTGGTGGCATTGAGTGGAACTATAGCCACTTCTGAAAACGACTTGAGTATGGGATTCTTCTCCGCTTCCTTGGCGATCGGGTCTATCGTCATCAGCCCGAGGGTCTTCGCTCCATACTTCTCATCGCGCAACTTTCCCTCTGAGCCCATCCTGGCCAGCACCATCAGTGAGTCGGAACTGAAATCACCACTGGCAACCGCCATGAATTCCGGCAGCATGAAGGTCAGTTCTGCGGTCGGCTTCCTGAACCTGACCGCGACCACTATGTAGTCCACATTCGATGGATCCACTCCGGCGAACTGTTTCATCTCGGCGAAAGTTTTGCGCATGTCCGCCAGATCTTTTTCCGGCATCAGCCGCGGTGCTGCTTCATTTAGGATGCGACGCGAGTTGATGAAAATGAGGGTGTCTGCTTCAGGCAAGGCCTCCAGAGAACTGCGTACCGTTTGACTGAGGGCACTATTTGATTCCGTTCTCACTACCCCGTTCAGAGCCGGAGTCTGAGTGTTTTGCGCCGGGGCCGCGGTACCTATTGCCAACACGAAAAGGCTTAGTACGAACTGGGGAA
>CAZVHN010000182.1:0-2763 GCA_964626895.1 uncultured Chloracidobacterium sp.
CGCCTACCTTGGTCCCGAAGCTCGAATCGTGAGTTCCGTTCCCGGATTCAGATCGAGATCATCACGACCCTGAACATACACCGAACCAGCACCGCCACCCGCACCGAGGACCGCGCCGATTGCAGCCCCCTTGCCTCCTCCAGCGATGGCCCCAATTATGGCTCCCACTGCGGTGCCAATGGCAGCTCGCTGAGCAGTCTTGGTGGTTTGATTATCGTCCCTCACAGATCCCTCATTGTCTACGTTCACCTCTTCCCCGTCCGTAGTGCGAACCGTCTGGAGGATCCCAGCAAATCGGTAGGACCTTGCGTCCCGAAGACGAATACTGTCGAAGGTGAGCGTCATCTCGGATCTTCCAGTGACCCGGCCGCTACGCTGGAGATTTGATACCCGCCCGGTGATCGTTGCGCCCTGGAACCTGGACGGCTGCTGCACGGTCGCGGTAAACGTCTGACCATCCCGCGCATTCCTCGTTGATAGTCCCTCATTCAGAACCGCCACGATGGTTTCCCCATTGGGCACGATAAAGTCGCTGCTCGTTCCGACCGTTGTGGCGGGCGAATCGGAGCCGGTCTGGATATCGAAGCGAGCAATGTCAGACGTTCTGTCATAGGTACTCTGGACCACCACAGGTCTGTCGAGACCCTGCACGTAAACACGTCGAGTCACACTCAGCCTACGACCATTATCAATTGGATCAAAAGTGACATTGAAATCGGTTTGTCGGTCGCCGGAAGAGTTGACTATCAACTGGTTGCCCGTCAGCGTGGCGCGCGCCCGTGTGGTGCGCCCATCTGCGGTGGCCTCCAACCTTTCCGAGCCATCAGCTTCAAAACTGATCTGCGGGGCGCGCGAGGAAGCTATGGTCACAGTTCGTCCTCGCACTTCAATCGCCAGCTGGTCCGGCGATTCCAATCGTGATGTAACCTCGTCACTGGTCCTTTGGCGATCATTGTAAGGCAAACTTTGCGTGGCTCTCTCAGCGGCTTGGCGCGGGTCGTCGCTCCGGGCCGGATCGAGACGATACGTTCCGGTGAGGCGGCTGGCAGTATAAAGTACTGTACCTGGATTTACGCGACCGCGCGCCGGCCAGGTAACACTGTAAGCGCGAGCTAACTGATTAAGCTGCAAACGAAGATTGGACCAGGCCCCCTGGGTGCGGGCATCGACAGGACGGCGCCTTAAGAAGTCATCAATAGCAGCTGCGCGGTTGAGAACTTCCTGTGCGTCCACAGCGGTTGACTGCCGCCGGCCAAAGCGCTCCCGCAACCGACTCACCGCAGCATCAAAGTCTCTGACAAAAAGATTTATGTTGTCCTCGGCGCTACTCCCGTCGAGAGTGCTTTGATCGAGGGCCGCGTCCAGGCTATTACGGAATAGGTCTGTGCGATCTTCGATTCGGTGTATTAGTTGCAAAACCGATTGATAAGTTCCTCGGTAACTGCGTTGCTGCGCGATGGCGGTAAAGTTGACGCCCAGTAGGCCAATAGCAACAATCGCCGCAAAACCTCTTCTTGCTCTAATCATCTCGATTCCCTCCATCTGCTGACTTGCATGTGCGCTCCTGAAACACGCGAACACCCCCGCCTCTTACAAGGCTTATGCCACAACCTTGGAGCGCGGGCATCCTGCCCGCAATGAGCGCGAAGCGCGAACACCTCCCGACGCCTGGCCGCTGTTACGAATCAGGTTCGGCGAGCAAAGCCTCGCCTCATTGCGGGCAAGATGCCCGCGCTCCGCCCGAGGACCCACCTGGCGGATCTACCGGTTCACCCAGACCAAATCAGTACAGCCGGTAGAGTCTTTGCACTATAAAGTTACCACGAATGTCGCTTGGAGCCACCGGCATTGGAGCTCCAGCGGCTTGGTCGAACTCAGAAAAGGCGATGTGTTATCCTGCCTCTTCGGAGGTTCGACGATGAGTTTGAATGACCCCAAGGCCATTGTTCACTTTGCCGGCAACGATCTTTTCATCGGTATCACTCCGTCCAAACACGCGGTGACGCTCGACTCAGATCACACTCGCGGCGCAGCTCCCAGCCCGATGGAACTTCTGCTCATTGCCCTGGGGAGCTGCACGGCAGTCGATGTTATCGGCATCCTGCAAAAGAAACGTGAGGACGTTAAGGAATACCGCGTCGAGGTGCATGGCGAGCGGCGCGACGACCACCCGCGAAGCTTCTCAAGGATGGAGGTACACCACATCGTCACGGGTCGAAATATCTCCGAGAAGTCGGTGGCGCAGGCAATTGAGCTTTCCGAAACAAAATATTGCAGTGTTGCCGCTACCTTAAGACCAACCGCGGAAATCGTTTCGAGTTTTGAGATCATCGAAGCATAGGTCGACACCAGGGGAGTATGAGAATCAGCAAATGCTTAACATGCAATTTTTAGTAGCGTCATCTTTATCTCTGGTAGTGGCTTTGGGCGTAGGACAGGTCAATCCGGCGAACTCGGCAGCGAATAGCGCGAGCGCCCGTCCCGTGGCCGGATCAGTTCAATCGGCTAATGACGGCGCGCTTGCTTCGGTGCGTCGAAGCGATGACAGCTCCCGTGATGCGGATAAGAGGCTCTTGCGTTTGAGTCCGGCAGAACATCTGCGCCGGGCCCATGTCTACATGACTAACCGCGCTTTCGAAGAGGCGCGCGAGCACTGGAGAGCTTTTATCGACTACTACCCCCAGGAAGCCAGAGTACCGGAAGCACTGCTGGGCATCGGAAGGTCATATCTGCAGTCGCGCCGCAATGCGGAGGCCCTATCCA
>CAZVHN010000183.1:0-3879 GCA_964626895.1 uncultured Chloracidobacterium sp.
TCCAGGAGATACCTACATGAGCAAACATGATGATGCTGAGTTAATTCTTAAGCTTTATGACCTTAGACGCGAACCCGTAATGCGCGAGGCTCGCAACTGGATGTTCACGTTCAATCCCACAAGCATTCAGGACGTTTTAGACGCGCTTTTGGGCGAGCACAGTGGCCACTATCGCATGGTAATCAGCTACTGGGACATGGCGGCGGCGATGGTTAACAACGGGGCGATCGATGAGACGTTGTTCAATGAGACGAACGGTGAACACATCTTCGTCTACTCCAAGATCGAGCCGGTCATAGAGGACATCCGGACGATGTTTGGTTCGCCCGAATTCCTGCGCAATCTCGAGACCCTGGTGAAGCGGATTCCGAATATCGATGAAAAACTCAAAGCCATGAGGGAGCGCATGAGGAAGTTTGGGGAGATGAGCGCGGAGCGAGCGGCGAAAACTCAGGCCGCAGGGGCGGTGGCTTCGGCTCCGAAAGGCTGAAGGCTGAACGACGCTTGAGAGCTTCGGCCGCGCCTTGTCAGAACCGAGAGCGGTAGCGACCGGGTAGCAGCTTAAACTGTTCGGCAAAAGCGATGAGGGTCTCCAGCACGGAGTTTATCAAGAGCGCTTTTACAGAGGCCGATTGGCCGCGCGACCATGGATTAGAGATTGCTTTTATGGGTCGCTCAAACGTGGGCAAGTCGAGCTTGATAAATTCCCTGCTGAGAGTCCATGGGCTGGCGCGCATATCATCCACGCCGGGCAGGACGCAATCGTTAAATTTCTTTCTAATTAATGGTCAATTCAGTTTTGTAGATCTTCCGGGCTTTGGCTATGCTCGTGTTCCGAAGAGCATTAAAGCCACCTGGGGGGAGATGGTTACGAGCTACCTTGCCAAGCGTACTCAGCTTGTGTTATCAATTCATATCGTAGATTCGCGCCACGAACCCACAAAACTGGATTTGCAGCTTCACGACTGGCTAAAGCACAGTGCAAAGCCCCGATTAATAGTTGCCACGAAATCCGATAAGTTGTCTAACAACGAGTTGCGGGAGAGCATCGGCCGCGTCCAACGCGCATTTGGCGAAGACAGCGTGGTTACTTTCTCCGCGAAAACCGGGCGTGGCCGGGATCAGGTTTGGCGCATAATTGAGAATGCCCTGACCGTTTCTCAGTTTTAGATTTTCAATTGACGAAAAAAACTCGTAGAATCTCGTTGTTCCTTGAACAATTGCACAGATCGCAGGTAAAACTTTCCAAGCCCCCTTTTGGTCATCTTGGTTTTGCTTAGGCCACGCGCGGTGGACAACCCCGCATCAGAGCGATGCACAAGAAAATCCGCTGCCAATCGAAATCCATTGCAAACATCGTTGAGGAGAAAATCTTTGCCTCGCGAATGATCGTGGGTTCTGGAGACGCCCGGTAGTCAGCCGTTGACATTTCCCGATTCTCGACCTCGATCCTAATAGCAACCAGAGGAAACTTGGCCTTCACACGAGAGGCCGCGACTTTCATTTAGACCTAAGATAGAGAATTCATATGCCACAACGACCACGCTCACGCGCTTCAAGCGCGAACAACAGTGACGCTAACGAAGAGAACGGCGGCAGCAGCGTAGCCACCGCCGAAGCTCCGGACAAAGAGAGCCGAGACGGCCGAGAGCACCAGGAAGGTTTCTTAAACCTCGCCGATCTCAAAGAAATGTCTATCTCGAAGCTCACCTCCATTGCCAAGGGCATGGACGTTCCGGGAGCCACGGGAATGCGCAAGCAGGAACTGATTTTCAAAGTTCTCGCAGCGCAAACCGAGAAGAGCGGTCTCATCTTCTCAGAAGGTGTTCTCGAAACCTTGCCTGACGGCTTTGGCTTTCTGCGGGCGCCGGAATACAACTACCTCCCCGGGCCGGATGACATTTATGTTTCGCCCTCGCAAATCCGTAAGTTTGACCTGCGCACCGGCGACACGGTAAGTGGCCAGATTCGGCCCCCGAAAGAGGGCGAGCGTTACTTCGCTCTGATCAAAGTTGAAGCCATCAACTTCGAGTCGCCCGATCAGGCGCGGGAGAAAGTTTTCTTCGACAATCTGACGCCGCTCTATCCAGACGAGATGCTGAGAATGGAAGTCACACCGGAAAACCTCTCTGCCCGCGTCATCGACCTCGTCACACCGCTGGGAAAGGGCCAGCGCGGCTTGATCGTTTCACCGCCGCGCACCGGCAAAACCATGCTGCTACAAGCTATCGCTAATTCGGTCACACAGAATCATCCCGAAGTGACTCTGATTGTGCTCCTGATTGACGAGCGCCCGGAAGAAGTAACAGACATGCAACGTTCCGTACAGGGCGAAGTGATCTCGTCCACTTTCGACGAGCCACCGACCCGCCACGTGCAAGTTGCAGACATGGTGATCGAAAAGGCAAAAAGGTTGGTGGAGCACAAGCGAGACGTGGTTATCTTGCTTGATTCGATCACCCGTCTGGCGCGTGCACACAACGCCGTGGTGCCGCCAAGCGGCAAGATCCTGTCCGGCGGTATCGATTCAAACGCGCTGCAGCGACCTAAGCGATTCTTTGGCGCCGCTCGCAACATTGAGGAGGGCGGGTCACTGACCATTATCGCCACGGCCCTGATAGACACCGGCTCGCGCATGGACGACGTCATTTTTGAAGAGTTCAAGGGCACAGGTAACTCTGAAATCCACCTGGACCGGAGACTCAGCGACAAGCGACTGTTTCCCGCCATCGATCTGCAGCGCTCAGGAACACGCAAGGAAGAGTTGTTGTTAAGTAAAGAGGATCTAGCCAGAATCTGGGTGATGCGCCGCGTTCTTAATCCCCTGTCCCCGGTCGAACAAATGGAAGTAGTGCTTGAGCGGCTCGAGAAGACGAAGTCAAACGCCGACTTCCTGGCCTCGATGCAAACCTAGTGAAGCATTGCCGATTTCCAATTGCCAATTGAGTCATTGCCAATTGCCGATTGCCAATTGCCAATTGTTTCTTGCAGCACGGCTAACCAATTCTGAAGCAACGACGCGGGATTAATCAGAAGAAATCAGCAATTGGCAATCTGAAATCGGCAATGCCCTTTGATGCGCGTAGCGATTCTCTC
Source organism: uncultured Chloracidobacterium sp. (assembly GCA_964626895.1). Lineage (GTDB taxonomy): Bacteria > Acidobacteriota > Blastocatellia > Pyrinomonadales > Pyrinomonadaceae > PSRF01. Next base: position 3,097 of record CAZVHN010000183.1, read on the forward strand.
CTCTGAAGCTGTGCCCTTCGCAAAAACCGGCGGCCTCGCCGATGTCGCAGGGGCGCTTCCCAAGGCCCTGCGGGAACATGATACGGACGCAATCGTTATCCTTCCTCATTACGACCAGATCGATCGTGGCTTCCTAACTGACAAGGTTATTGACAACGTTCCAGTAGAGTGGCGTGGCGGGATTCGGCCCACGCGAGTCTGGCAAAGCAATGCGGCCGGGGCTCCGGGCTACTTGATCGAAGCCCCCGAGTATTTTTCACGGCCTTCCATCTACGGCTATGGCGACGATCACGAGCGGTTCGCTTTCTTCTCGCGCGCGGCACTCGCGCTTTGTAAACATCTCGACTGGCAGCCGGACATCATTAACGGCAACGACTGGCCCTGCGGTTTTGCCGTAATCGAACTACGCGCCCGCCGTCGTTACGACACTTTCTACCGGCCCACACGCACCCTCTTTTCAATCCACAATATCGCCTATCAAGGCGCCTTCGATCCGCAGGACCTCTGGTGGCTGGGTTTTGGCGACCAGCCGGAACGCGACGATTTCATGTTCAAGGGTGCAGCATCAGCCTTGAAGGCGGGCTTAATCGCCGCCGATGCCCTTTCGACGGTGAGCCGACGTTATGCCGAAGAAGTGCAAACGCCTGAGCTGGGATATGGTCTCGACTGGCTGTTGCGAACACGTCGTGACCGCTTTGTCGGTGTAACCAACGGTGTCGACTACGATATTTGGAATCCCGAGACAGATCCACATATCGCGGCGAACTTTTCCGCCGAAGATCT
>CAZVHN010000184.1:0-5342 GCA_964626895.1 uncultured Chloracidobacterium sp.
GGCTCACGTCGCGCGGGTCCTGCCCGACGAGCAGCGGCGCGTAGTCCTGGTTGATGATGGCGGCCAGGCCGTGCGCCGAGGCCGCGCTGCCGACACCGGCCTTGGCCTCGCCCCAGCCCACGAGGCCGCCGTCCGTCTCGACCTTCACGATGACCGAGTCGAACGACGCGATGCGGCCGAAGTCGCTCACGTGCTGGCGCTCGAGCGGGATCGGCACGTGAACCCAGGTCGCCCCCACGCTCGTGATCTTCATCGCTGGGCGATTATAGTCCATGGCGCGCGGGCGTCGGCGGCCGCGCTATTCGTAGCCCGCATCTAGCAGGTCGGAAACGCTTACCCGCGACAATCCACTCCCGAGACGGCCTTCGCATCAGGTGTTTCTGGGGCGCGAGTACAGGGCGACGAGCTGCGAGGTATTTCGCTCGAGGAGGCCGATTGCCTGATCCGTCGCCTTTAGAGCAACGTCCATGGTTACCTGCCGTCCTCTGGCCTTCCCTTTCGGGTCGTGTTTGAAGGAGTTAACCTCCGTGTAGACTGAAGCCCACTCTTGATGCGGCGACGTATTCGCGTTCTTCATCCGATCTCTAGCCCTGGCTCCGGCTGCACCGAGTAGCTTCGGTATGCGGTCGTAGCTTGCGGCAAGTCGTTGAATCGCAGAATTGAAGTAGAAGCCTGCGATCCACAGCCGATGGACCTGTCGCCGCTCGACGATATCGAGTATGTACTTAGTCAGGAAAGGCCGGTAGGTCGGGTCGAAACGGCTGGGGCGATCGATAAATTCTAGGTCCCCAGCGCGGATCAATCCATATAGGACTCCGACGACGTTATCTAGGGTGTCCGTTGTCGCATCGTGGTCGGGAATGCCTTTTAGGAGTTCGTGTACCCGCCTACCTAAGTTTTCCAGTTCGGTTGTCACGGAGGGTGTCATCCGTTCTCTGTTACTAGCGTTGTCGGGGCCACCGTGGAACCCAGGAATCCATCTCACTCCTCGAACGGGTCCCTCGACGATTCCCGCTCCGAATCGCGGTGATAAGAATCCGCCAGCTCTCTGAGCGAACTCGCGAATCGGTGAAAGCCGTTGGCCTCGACGGCATCGGCCTGCGATCGGTAATGCGCAGAGAGCTCAAGTTCTTCCTGCCCTGCCGTAAAGTTGTGTACCCCGCGCGAATTGAAAAGCTCGGCGCCAAATCCATCCCGCATGTCCTTCGCGTCTTTTCCGTTCAGCGCCGTCGCTGCCGCCCTGGGAATCCATAGGCCGTCTGGATCGGCTGGGGCGTGGACAAGAGCCTTGCCTACTATTGTCATTGCTATCTCCAGATGGCCGGTCTCAGCGCACTCCTTCTTGACCGCAGCCAACCAAGCGGCCAACGCACTCTCGTCATAGCCTCCTTCCTTCCGAGATCCTGGTGGAGTCCTCCAGCCACTCAGAAGGCGATATGCGTTGGTAGCGATCTTACTCTCCTGCTCGGTCGGCTCCTTCGTTCGTTCCTCCTTCTTGGACACATAAACAAGACGAATGACCTCACAGAAGAAACTCGCGTCCTCTGCAAGCCGTCGTTCCAATAGTTTCGGCGACGCCCCTTGGTGTCGATCCAGGAGTGACAAGTAGGCCCATTCCACTTTAAAGAGGTCGCCCGGATCCGTACCAGCATCATTTTGAAGTGCCTTGATAATCTCCAGGATCTCGTGCGAATCGATGGCATAAGCGGGCTCTGACGAGTGCGGCACCGCAAGTAGCACCCGAGCAGTCCTCACGCTGTCGAAAGGCTGCTTGTCATACAGCATTTTGTGCAGACATCTAATCGCTGCATGCGGTCTGCCGTGCTCGATCAGATGATCTATAGCCGCCTCAAGCCCCCCGTCGGCCTCATACGGATTTCCGTTGGTATTGGTCCAGTATGGCGATTCATCAACCCCAAGAAGCCGGGCCGCCCGCATCCAGGTGCCAGAAGTAAATGGCAAGTAGCAGAGAAACTGCCCTATCTGTGCAGGCGCCCACTGCGAAGCATCGATCTCATCAACCCACTCCCATCCTCGACTTCGAAATCTGCCCCAAACGAACCCTCCAGCAAACTGCGCAAGTGACTTCTCCTGCGTTTCTAGCAACTTGGGCAGAACACTTCGATCAGCGTTCTTGTCTCCAACAAATCCAAAGGCAATCCCTACTCGCCAAGGCGACTCGACAGCCTTGACAAACTCAAACACCACCGGTACGCCTCCGGTCGCCGACACCTCTAGCACGGCTCTTTGCCGCCGTTCCTCCAATTCCCTGCGCTGATCCTCATAATTTCCTTGCTCTTCGTAAAGGTCGGAGTCTCGCTCACTGAAGAGCCGCTGGTGCCGAAACGCGGGAGTGCGCGGCGCGAGTCGTTCTGCGACAGCAGCAATGCTGTCAACCTCGCCTGGCTTCATTGCCCAATCGGCATCAACGAATTTTCTGTGCTTTGTAATCAGATCCACAAGTTCGCTCCAGAGTCGAACTCTTTTGTCCTCCGGCATGGACTCGATGGACTCAGATCCAAGGTGTACAAGAACCTTCTCACGTGCTGGAAGTGGCAGATCATCCAAGCGGTCGATGAGCTCAGCGAGTTTTACTTGATCAGTCTTCGCGGCGTCTATGGTCAACTCCGCGTACGACGAGACTTGTTCCCAATACTGGCGCGTGGTTACACCCATCGACCAATCATCAGCGATGATTTCTCGCCAAGCGGGCCTGCGAGAGTATTCCGAAGCCTGATGAAATCTGGGAAGCAGGCTCAGCAGGAGTTTCCAACCGACGTCTGGGAGTTCACTGAGCAGCGTCGCGATTGCCCCCTTCCGCTTTTCAAGCGGAGCACACGTTTGCGGCAGCCAGGGTAGCAAGATCGTGGTAAGAGAGTTAGCGGGTCGGTTCGCCCAATTTCCGCCCGGATCTCGCGCAGCTAACTCCCCCAGGATCATGACGACGCGGGTGAGGTACTCCGCGTCCCAGGCCAACGTCTCCAGAGCCCAGAGGAGGCCAGTCGTGTAGTTGGCGCCCATGATTCCCGAGCCCTCTTGCGCGAACACCATGTCAAATGGGCACGGATCACCGTTCAGTGCCATCTCTACCGTAGTAAGGAACTCGGCGGGAGCGGCTTCCGCCAACAGCGGCAACAGATCATTCAGACTTGCCCACTGCAGCCACCCTGAACCTGCCAAGATCTCCCGTACAGCAAGTACCGCGCTCGTCTCAGCCTTGCCCACCGAGCATGATGTCAGCGCTTTGGGATGACTCCCAAGAAGGGCCAGGGATTCCGCAAGGCCGTTTCGTACAAGTCGCGAGTGTTTGAGGACCTTGCCGTGGAGACTTGCTGCATATCGTTCCTCCGTCGGCAGTTCGAATCTAGGGTCCACCTCGCGTAGAACATCGACTGCGGCGTTCCGCAGCTTGTCCAAGTGCTCATCGAACAGCCTCGGGCCTAATGCGTACCATCCCTCGTAGCGCGCAACGACGTTCCAGACGCCATCCCGTTGAGTTAGGGGAGTGCCCGGACGAAGCGCGACATCACGCATCTTCGCGATCCACTCCCCGTAGGATCTTCCCGACAGGCGCTCCGCTACGGCGCGATCCGCCTCTGATTTGTCGGTCCAAGATCCAAGTAGCTCTGCTAGGGCGAGTTCCGCTGCTGACGTCCCTTCAGCCCATTCTGGTATCAGAGAAAGGTTCTGCAGACATCTGAGCAAGGAGCTCAGGTTCCCCCCGCTCTTCTGCGCAAGAATTCGTGCCCTTTCCTCCTTGTAACCTGCCTTCTCCAAGGCCTGCTTGACTTGATAGGTCTTTGGGCTAGGTATCGGCCCACAATTCGGATGCGGGATACCGCCTGGCCTTCCTCCGAAGATGACAGCGTGACCAGCCCTGCGAGCCTTCTCAAGCAATTTCGTCCCATCTGTTCCAGTCTCGCCGAGATCAAAATCGGCCACCAAAATATGCCGTTCACGTTGCGCAACGATCGCGTTCCATGCATCCACACCGGAAATTACAAGACAACGGCCGACACTATCTATCCGATTCTCCTGGTCCATAGCTGCAACGTAGGCCGATACGAAATCGACCATCTGCTCCGGGAAATGCGTGTCCAGCCTGAGCTGGACTGCAGTCCCGTTGAACACCTCTTTGAGCTTGGCGCACGCCGCCTCTCGGTTTACAAGAAAGACTTGCGGTGTCAGGGGCGGTGGATCACCAATCGTTCTGAGCGAGACCCAGCACTGCTCCGGTGTCTCAATCTGCCGTGCGGGCAAGCCCATTCTTTGTGCGAGCCACAGCTCTACGGAAGGAAACCCGTGCAACCAATCGATCAGCTTCGTTCCGTCAATGACCCGAACGGTCCGCCACTCATTTCGCCTACGCCGCTCTTCCTGCCAAGTCGCCTGCGCGTCTTCCTTCCATGTGTGCGGCCAATCCCTTCTCCCAGAAAGAGGAGTGACAAAGACAAATGCTGCCTCCAGTCGAACGTCGGCTGGCGTGGCGGCTACGAGATCGTTGTAGTCCGACGTCGCCTTTGCTCCAGCATTCAAGCCAGTACCGATCTCCCAGAATGAGCGCCCCTCTGGGACGAAGGGGTCGAATGGGAAATCGACGTCCAGGATCCCGTCCGGCCCTGGTTGCCCGATGCTATCACCGAGCGGAAAGCGCCGGTCTTTCGGTCTTGGAGATGACGCTGCTACAAGGCGCCAAATCAGTTCAACAATTACACCCTGGGCGTCTCGCGCATTGCCACGCACCCATTGGTCAAGCTGATTCTCGTTGATCAGCATACAAACTGATCGTCGGTGTTCCGGACAAGCGCGACCCAGACAGCCTCAAGCAAATGAACCGCCTCTTCGTCGTCATTCGCGGCGCGCGCCAAAATGCCTTGAAACGGGGTGCACCGCTCGGTGGGATGGTCGAGTCTTGCCATTGCGATTTCCTCCGCTTGACGCTCCACAGTGCAGTCACTGGGGCTTTGTAGGGGCCGTGCTCTTCCAACTGAACTATCCGCCTACGCGTTGATTCTCGCGGACTTGCCGGTAGTGGTCAATCTCGGAGTTGGTGAACGCTCTTGAGCGCCAGAAATTCGCGAGCATTGCCGATGGTGAGCCGGCGTCGCGTAGCTGCGTCGAGGCCGAGCGGCTCGAGCTCGCCAACCGGGTCATCCACGCCCAGCCTGAACGGATAGTCGCTGCCAAGGACAATCCGCTCGCTGCCGAAGGTCTCCAGCGCGAAGGCGAGCACACGCGGCGAGTGTGTCAACGAGTCGATCCACACGCGCTTCGCGTAGTGGCTCGGGGCCTCGGGGATCGCGGCGCGCGCGGCATCGGCGACCTGCCAGCCCTTGTCGAGC
>CAZVHN010000185.1:0-10542 GCA_964626895.1 uncultured Chloracidobacterium sp.
GAGGAGAGGATAACGATATGAAAGTGAACACACGCGCATTGCTGTCAGCTACAGCCATCATGCTTGTTCTGTTAATTCCGTCGGCAGCATGGGCGCAACACAAGCACACACAAAGCGGACAGAAGAAGGCCGGCATGACGACGGAGATGTCGAAGATGATGAAATCGCCGCATCACATGTTGATGACGGCTCACATGAAGAGTATGTCTGCGTTCGCCAGGGCACTCCGTGATCAGGCAGTAAAGCCTGAAGCTCTGGACGTTGAATTCGCACGCGCGGCTGTTGCCGAGCTAAGACATAACCTCGATGCAATGGAAGCCATCCATCAAAAACACATGCAGGCGATGAGCGCTGAGATGAAATCAAAGATGCAGATGATGATGGAAAAGATGGATAAGGACCGCTCAATGGTGAAGGACCAGGTCAGTGCGCTCGAGACCGACGTGCAGGCCGATACGCCGGACTCTGAGCAAGTGGCAGCACACACTAATGCTCTGCTCAAACACTTCGGAATGATGTCGAAGATGCATGGTGGAAGCAAAGCGGGTAAGAAGATGGAGATGAAGAAGAAGATGGAAATGAAGAAGATGTAAGCTCCAACCTCAATGCCAGTTTGCCGTCGAGCGCACAGCGTTGCGTCGATGTTCGTATAATTCTGGAACAGGAGAAATCCTTACCTGTTAACGGCAATCGTCTCAGAGTCGAGAATTAGAAGCAAAGGGCCGAACGGAATCAGGTTCAGGAGTGCGAGTCGTTGATCCAGGCAATGCGCTTTCGAGCCAGAGCTAAAGCCAACCGGATGATTTGATGGATCAGGCGACAAGGGTCAGGAGTTAAAAACAATGGCTGAATGGTTATGGCTGGTACTATTTATTGCGGCTTACATCGTGCTGATGCGCTGGGTGCTGCCGCGTCTCGGTGTCCCGACTTGAATGGCTAACTCGTGCCGTGTCGAGTCTCGACCGGGTGCAGTAAAGGACAATAGGCACACAGCAGCAGTTGGAGACGCAACAGGTTCAGGTGATTTTTAACGCGAGCGTAACGAATACTACAAGTGGGCATAGTTGCAGCAGCCGTGCCCTTTCGCAAATTGGTTACTGTGGAAACGGAGAAAGAAGATGAGTGCTCAGCAACTACAACATTCAAAATACGGATTCAGTAAGACAGTTGATGTTCCTTACGAAGAGGCCGTCGAAAAGGCGCGGGCCGCGCTCAAGGAGGAAGGCTTCGGCGTGCTCTCTGAGATTGACATCAAGGAGAAACTAAAGGAAAAGCTCGGCGTGGATTTTCGCAATTATGTGATCCTCGGCGCGTGCAATCCGGCTCTCGCATACAAGACTCTGCAGCAAGAGATCAACATCGGACTGCTCCTTCCCTGCAATGTCATTGTTTATGAAGCAGACGAAGCCGGAAAATCTGTAGTTGCGGCGATAGACGCCAAGACGATGCTGTCGGTAGTAGGAGACAATGCGACTCTCGACGCAGTAGCTACTGAGGTGAATGAAAAGCTCCAGCGGGTAATTGCTCATGTTTAGAGAAATTCTGCCCGCGCTGTGGCGGGTAGTCCGCGAGCTGCGGCGTGAACGCTTCTGCTCTTGGCTGGCCGGATGTTGCGGGCTTTCGCTCAGTGGTTGCGAAAGTTTCCACAGGGGACGAGAGTCAACAGCCGTTTCGCCGGCAGGCACGGTGCCCGTCTATACGGCAGGAAAACTGATCCAACTCGATTGCAACGACAAAGATGCGCGGGTACGTCAATTGCTCTTACCAAAGAGTTACGGAAGTCCAGCCTGGGATGCAACTTGCAGACGGTTAACCAATCCGAACGGTTTGTATGGGCGAGCATAATGTAGAGCAAGAGCTTGACGAGCAAAAACTGCAGGCGTTCATGAAGGCGCTGCTTGACGATCTTCGCGCGCTTGGCTACATGCTCGACAACGACCTGATTGAAAGCGGCGTCCGCCGCATTGGCGCCGAACAGGAGATGTTTCTCGTTGACGAACGGCTCCGGCCGGCGCCGGTAGCGGTCGAGGTACTCAAACGTGCCAAGGATCCGCGACTGACTACCGAAATTGCAAGGTTCAATCTTGAGGCGAATCTCAGTCCGCAAGGGCTTAACGGCGATTGTTTTGGGCGAATGGAGGAAGAACTGAAGGAGGTTCTGGCCGGAGCGCGTGCGAGCGCAAACCACTTCGGCGCGGACGTTCTGCTGGCGGGAATCCTGCCCACACTACAGAAACAAGATCTCACACTTGAAAACATTACACCCGCCCCTCGCTATTACCAGTTGAACCAGTCAGTAACCAGGCTTCGCGGAGGCCCATTCTCAATTCACATCAAAGGGCTCGATGAGCTTCAGCTTACGCACGACAACATCATGATGGAGTCGTGCAATACCAGCTTTCAATTACATTTTCAAGTAGGCCCAAAGGAGTTTGCCTCCCTCTACAACATGGCCCAGGCCATTACGGCTCCAGTGCTCGCAGCAGCTGTTAATTCTCCTCTGCTGTTTGGTCACCGTTTGTGGCAAGAAACGCGACTCGCCCTTTTCCAACATTCAACCGACGCTCGTTCCGTAACCCAGCAGGCCCGTAGTCAACCGACGCGAGTGGGCTTTGGCGAGAGATGGCTTGAGAAGTCTGTGCTGGAGCTATTCCAGGACCAAATTGCACGTTTTCGAGTAATTATGATCAGAGAGGCCGACGAGAACCCCCTTTCGCTGTTGGCTCTCGGTCAGATCCCGGAACTCTCCGCCCTGCGGATGCACAACGGCACGATCTGGCCGTGGAATCGAGCATGTTACGGAGTGACGAATGGAACCGCCCACCTGAGAATTGAGAATCGTGCCCTTCCCTCCGGCCCAACAGTTCTCGACGAAATTGCCAACGCGGCGTTCTTTGTCGGTCTAATGGTTTCCTTGCCCAACGAGTATGGCGAGGTGGCGAAAGTCATGTCGTTTGACGACGCCAAGTCAAACTTTTTCGCCGCCGCGCGACACGGCTTGAACGCGCAATTTAGCTGGATTGACGGAAGGACGTACTCAGCACCAGAACTCATACTCGATCGCTTGCTCCCGCTGGCACGCCAGGGACTTAAGGAAGCCTCTGTGACCCCGGCGGACGTCGACCATTACCTCGGCGTTATTGAGGAGCGTACTCGCAGCGGCCAAACAGGCGCCCAATGGATGATGAAGTCGCTCGGTGTAATGAATGACCAGTCACGAGAAGTTCGAAACAGACTACTGGCGGGAGAGATACTAATGAGGCAGAAGAGTGAAGAACCCGTTCATCGCTGGCCGGTACTCGAAGTGGACGAATCGGCTGAGTGGAGCGAGAGTTATCAGACCGTTGGACAGTTCATGGCAACTGATCTTTTTACAGTTCGCCCTGATGACTTAGTGGACCTCGCAGCTAGCGTAATGACCTGGAGGCATATCCGTCACGTTCCAGTCGAAGACAATGAAGGACGCCTGGTCGGTCTGGTATCGCATCGGGCCCTGCTCAAGCTGCTTACTCGTGGAGCTCGAGCCAATGAAAATCCAATCACGGTTCGTGACATCATGACCTCGGATCCGCTCACTGTGTCTTCAACAACTCCCACCTTGGAAGCCATGGAAATCATGCGGCAAAACAGAGTTGGCTGTCTCCCGGTTCTCGACGACGGGCGTCTCGTTGGGATTGTGACTTCTTTCGATTTTCTAGATGCGTCGGCGCGGTTATTCAAAGAGCGGCTAACCACCAAGAGCGAGTCGGTTGGTGAAGCCGGCAGCGCAGCAAAGATCCACAGTGCTTGAGGTCTACCCGTCTTTTGAATTGGGACAGGGGATAAACACTAAACAAATCCAGCCGCGGATTGCGCGGTAAAACGCAGATCCTCCACAAGCCTTCGTCAGATCCCTTGCCGTCCTGCGGCCGATTCTGATCCGCGTTTTATCCGCGTAAATCTGCGGCTAAGCTTTGACTGAGCACTTTCGCGCAGGAGCCTGCGGAAGTTTGCGCAGCATGATCCACCCGCAATCTCAACTTTGCTAGCAATTCCGTCCCGATGCGCTCGGCATATGCATTGCTCTTTGGGAAAGGCGGTTGGATACCGAGATTGATTCAGCAAAAGCAGCGGCAGGCTGCATAGGTTAGGCCAGGGAGAATTGGAGGTTGCTGTCATGGCTAATGACGATCGCGACATTCTCGAACTGCTCAAAGATGAACTCGATTTCATCGAGAAGGGCGGTTACGGTCGTTCAGTGCGCACTCCGTGGAAGCCAAAATCAGCTTTCCAGGACTCTCTGACCTGCATCAACTACGGTTACCCATACCGTGCCCACCCGTGCAATGAATGCCATTTGCTCGAATTCGTCAGCCCCGAGCACCAGGCCGCAGAGGTACCCTGTCACTTCATTCCTTTGAATGAGGCCGGGGAAACTATCGAAGACCTGGAAGGTGGGGATAACGAGGCGAAGTTAGAGCGAACGGTTGGAGACTGGCTTCGTGCGAAGATCAAGGAGATCGAGGAGGAACGCGCTACACAAGCCATCGCCGGATGCCCTTGAGCGGAGGTTAAAATGAATACCGCGGCTTATCTGATAGTCATAGTACTAATAGCTTCGGCCTCTTACTTCGGCATCCGGTGGCTTGTTCGCGCGTACTCCCGATATCGCGGCACTAGGATCGTTACCTGTCCGGAAACGGGAAGGCCCGCAGTCGTTGAAATTGACGCGCTGCATGCGTCGATGACTTCGACAGTGGGCCTTCCTGACATTCGATTGGAAAACTGCTGGCGCTGGCCACTGAAAGAACAGTGCGGACAGGAGTGCCTGACAGATCTGGACGTAGCGCCCGGGCAATGTCTAGTTAGCGGCGTGCTAATGCGATGGTATCGCGGAAAGACTTGCTGCTACTGTGGCAAACCGTTTGAGGAACTTCACTGGATAGACCATAAACCAGCGCTTCTGAGCCCAGAGGGCACGTTGGTCAGATGGACTGGAGTGCCTGTCGAGAACCTCTCGATGGTGTTGGAAACGCACCTGGCGGTTTGCTGGAACTGTTACATAGCGCAATCGTTCCTTCGAGATCATCCCGATATGGTCGTTTACCGGCCCTGGCGGAACGACATTCCCGGAGACGCGGACGGCTCGTCTGCGTCACGTCACTCTTAGTTCGGTCTAGTTGCTCGGGTGGGCGTGTTGCGAAAATTCTATTTGTTAAGTTCCGTTGAGGAAGGAGGTTAAAAAAATGACGCCTGAAACTTTCATGTCTCCAAGCATGGGCGTCTTGCCGTTCGAGACGTTTCGTTCGTTTGGTCCAATGTTCGATAAGCATTGGCCATTCACGGCCTGGACACCGCCGTGTGACATCTATGAGACCGACAAGGAGATCGTGCTCAAGATGGAGCTGCCGGAAATGCGTAAGGAAGACGTGCGCGTGACCCTTGAAAACAATGTGCTCACTTTGCGCGGTGAACGCAAATTTGAAGAGGCGGTCAACCGCGAGAACTATCACCGCATCGAGCGGAAGTATGGTGAGTTCATGAGGATCTTCACCCTGCCGACATTCGTCGAGGGCAGCAAAGTCGTTGCCGAATTCAAGGAGGGAATGCTCACGGTAACGCTGCCTAAAAACGCAGCGGCGATACCCAGGCAGATCGAAGTGAAGGTGATGTAGATCCAGCAGAATGAAGCTTCTCCCGAGGGGCAGATCGACAGTTAGGGCCTGAGCTTATGTGAACAGCCCGAAGGAAGTCGGCATGATCGGCGAGGCAGCTCATTCTAATGAATTGATTCCTCGGTCGCAGGCGGTTTCTCCCCTAGCCGCCTGCGACCGATTCTTGTGTCAGGCCCGCCTTACCTAACAGACTTCAGGAACCTCTGATCAAGTAAAATAATTCAGGTTGTTTTAAATACTCTCAATACTCTCAATCTTGACTATCACCTAGCCTCCTGACGTATGCGCCTCGACAATATGTCTCATATCTGAGACACTAGCCGAGTGAAGCCTGCCGTATTTCACCCGAAGGCTCGGGACGCCATAAGAGAGTTTCCCGAAGACGTGCGGCGTGAATTCGGCAAGGTAATCTTTGACTTGCAGAAAGGCGAGAAGCTGTCGATGCCGTTGTCGCGACCGATGGCTTCGGTTGCGTCTGGTGTGGAGGAATTGCGCGTCAGGGACCGCTCCGGCGCGTATCGAGTTTTCTACTACACGAAGCTGGCTGATTCAGTCTTGATCTTCCATGCTTTCGCAAAGAAAACGCAGAAGACACCGCCGCAGGAGATTGCTTTAGCGCAGAAGAGACTCAAGGAGATGTTCGATGAAGAAAGTTAGACCAGTTGTTGCGCGCAATGCCAGGGAACTCGCGAAAGTGTTGGGCCTGGCACCCGCCGACGGAATGGAGATCGAGTTCCGCAGCGACTTGAACGATAAGATCATCGAGGTGGTCGCCAAGAAGGGATTGACCCACTCAGACGTTGCGCGACTCGCTCACACGTCACGCACTCGCGTGACCGCCATTCTGAACCGCAACACCCACGACATTTCAACGGATCTCATGCTGCGTGTACTGGCCTCGCTTGGGGTGCAAGCGAAACTCCAATTCAAGAATGCCGCCTGAGATTTAGTCGTTGGGCGGGTACACCAAGAGGCGAACATCAGTGAGATCTGCCAAGGCACTTTTGATCATTGGAAGCACTTCGCTCCAATCAAGACCGCCGTTGCCACAACCCAACGCTGGCAAGGCTATACTCTTGATCCCACGTTTCCTGATCTCTTCTGCCAACGCCCTCAAACCAGCCTTGACATCGTCGGTCGAGGATGGCGACCGCCAGTGTCGCTTTGTTGGAAAGTTGATGATGAACCGAGGATTGAACATATCGGGAAGTTCATAGACATGCATTCTTCCCGGCTGTACCTGACCCTCCTTGCAAGCCCGCCGGTAGGCCTCAAACATCTCCGGATACTTCTTCTTGAATTGGAGAGCGATGCCTTTACCCATCACGCCTTCGATGTTCACAGCATTAACGAGCGCTTCGGTGTCGGCTTCAAGCAGATTGCCTGTGACTAGTTCCAGGATCATAATCGCCTTCAAATTAGTTGGGGTACCAAATTCGGCTTTCATTTACGGTTAAGCATCTCTAATACATCACTGCATGCTAAGTCCGCACGGAGAAGACGATCTCGATCGACCTCGCGGACATGAGCAATCTCGTTGCGGACAGGTGCGATTTGGCTTACTGCAGTCTGCAGTCTTTGCTTTGCATCCTGTGCTTCTCTGAAGTAGGCTCGCGCCTCCTGCCACACGTCCGGCGCGAAAAGCAGACTTGGTAACTGACCAAGATAGAGATAGTCGACGATGCTAAGCGCTTCTGCAGCTGCCGGACGCGCTCGGAGCGCACGAGCGAGGCTCTCGCGTTCGCGTTCGGGCAGCGAATCCTCGATTTTCTGCGCAGCGTGATCTCCGAAGCGTTTGGCATACACTTCACGAACGACGCCACGCAGCGCGCGTTCGGTCTCAGCAATACGCTGCCACACGGCCTCGGAGCCTGGTAGAAACCACGGAGGAGTAAGAGGTTGCGCGTCTGCCTCTCCGCCGAGTTGGCGAAATGCGACACGAATGATGTCTGCCATCCGTCGCCGTCGCTCCCGCAGGAAGTCTACGTATTCCATAGACTCCCACCCTAAGGGAAGAGCGTGTTCAGCACACATACGTCCCCATCTATGGTCGTCGATAGCAAGTTTCTCGCGTAGGCGTGGAACATACTCTGCCGGACCCTTAGCGCCAATGACACTATTTTCGTGCCAGCCAATGTCTGCAAGATTTGCAACTTGGTTGACAAGACGACGATCCTTAATTCCGTGCGAATTGAGCCACGTTGTTGGAAACAGATGGTGTGCTTCGCTAGCTGAACGCCCTGCGTCTGCAGCCGAGTCAAGCAGGTTCTGGAGAAACTGGTCAGAGAAGAGCGCACGGGTTCCGAGCACTACCTGGGCCGCTCGGAAAGCGAGGGCCGACGGCGATCGCCCCTTCTGCGTCTCAAGCGCCGCCACAAGAGTATGAGTCCAATAGTCACCCGTGATCGTTTTACTCATGGCGTCGTCAAGAGCGCGCACAAAGCCGACGGCATCATCAGCGTCCAATCTGGCGACCCGTGCCAAATCTTGCTCGAAAGCGCTCTCCGAAGACCCGGAATAGCGCGCCGTAAGCAACGATCCGAATACCCAGCGGGAAATCATTTCGTCAAGTTTACTCTTTGGGACACGCGCTTTTCGGCCCCGAATGTAGAAGGCATAAGCGTTAACTATTGCGTTTTTGGAAGCAATGAGTCCTGGGCTAACCAAGCCAGCATGTTTCACTCGAAGCAGGTAGTCACGCCATGGCGTGAGATCCATACATTCCTTTGCGGCATCATCGAGTTGACGCAAACGCTCTAAGCGTCCCGCAGTGTCGGCCTCGCCAGTAGTTGCATCGATGCCGCGAAGATACCGGTAAACGGCTGACATTCGTGCTCGACCAAAGGCAACGCCGCACACCGCCCGTAGAAGTTGTTGTGTATCGATACCCACTACTGCTCCGGAGGACATTGTGCGCGACCGCTCTTCAATCCGATCTCGCAACTCCCCGTGATAGACGGAGAGTAACGTCAGAACAAAGTCAGCTTGCCCGAGGCGCGTACCCTGATTGTTGATACGCACAAAAATCTCAGCAACATCTTCCTCCGTAATTTCCTCATCCTGTGTCGCAGCCGTCTTGCGGATATCGACCGTCGGGAAACGGTAATCGGCTATAGCGTGGGCACGATCCAAGTTACGCTCAGCGGCGTCCTCATATTGTTCATCGAACACTCGCCCCTTATCCCTCAGGGCATTGATCAGATCGCGTCTTATTTGAGGCTTCGAACGTGTTCCGTTCCACAATTCAGTCGCACTAGGCAGGAATTCAGGATCATTGCGGATAGCTGCATCCGCGACTTCGAATCTACCGTCGCGCGGACGGAACGCGATCGTGATCTTGCGCATCGCTCCATCCTTTCCGACGACTTCGAGTCCTCGCATCACCGCGTACAAAGATGTGAGACGTTGCTGACCATCGATGACTAATGTGGTCGCGCGGAGACCTGGTCTCTCCATCCCGAGTGCCCGTGCATCCTTATCATTCGATGTATGCCAAAAGACGAGCGTTCCGACTGGGAAACCCAAAAACAGTGAGTCGAGAAGATCGCGGACTTTTGTGTCCTCCCAGACGAATGGTCGCTGTAGGTCCGGGAGGGCGATAACCTCGCGCTCAATGTCGTCCATTAGTGAAGCAATGGCCCGCTGACCGGGCTCGAAAATCGGAGCACGGCCGCGAATCTTTGGAACACGGGAAGTGGTCGAATCGTCCTCGTCGGCCGCTTCGTCAGACGGTTCTGTATCTTGTGCGTCAGGCACGGGCTGTGGCAACTCACGACCGATGAAGGTGGCGATGTAATCGACCGCTTCAGGTGCGTGATCTTCGAGACTGACTGCTCTCCGCACGCGCGCCATTGCCATGTCAACAAAGCTATTGAAACTATCTTTAAGTAATTCAGTCGCTTGCCCGGCGTGCTCAATTGGGAAGGTTAGGAGTAATCCTCCCGGAATCCATTTGAACTCTGAATCGTCCTCAACATCAGCACCAAGAGCGTCGCGCACGTCGTCACTAACAGGTCCAATGACACCTACCCGCATAGTCGATCGTGCGATCTCACACGCGAGCAGTCGACCAGTCATGAGGCGAACCTTCTGCTCCGTCTCGCGCAGATACCAGGCGCTAGTTTGTTCTTCATCCGCGTTCTGAATGGCAAACGCCAGAAAGGCCAGCGCCTCGCGGCGGACAGCCTCGTTTGGGATTAACGTTTCCAGAGTCTCACGAGTGCGTTCTTCGGTCCCCGGGCGGCGGGTCCAAGTACCTTCTACGCTATTGAAGGCAGCCGGTGTTTCCTCATCGCCAGCTTCGCGCCGTGAACGGCTCCTTCGGAACTCAGAGACTTCCGGAAATCTACTTTCGAGAAAGGCAACATTAATGGTCGCTGGTTGGCTATCAAGGATGTCACGGCCACGATCTGTGATTTGAAAGCGTCCAAGCCCTACCGCCTGAATTAAGCCTGCCTTCTTCAGATAGGTTGTCGTCCAACCTACCCGGTTATACAACCGGTTTTGACCCCTTCCGAGTACTTCCGCTCGCTCCTCGTCGGAGAGCTGAAACACCTGAGCCATGCGCTCGACCGTGTCGGCAAGCGTATGAGCCTCGCCGTCCGAAGCCAGCCTTAATAAGGGAAGCATTAACGTCTGGAAATCTGGGACAGGCATATTGAGAAACCCCTATGCTGGGATCTGCGATCCGGACCTATTCTGCTGCAATTTACCTAAACAATGATGTGGGCTAAGTAAGACCCCGCTCGCTAACCTCACCGCAGCAAAGCTGTTGCTTGATCAACTTTGGGTAAGTCCGAGGCGATGCTGAGGTGCGCTAATATCGCCTCAGCGTCTCGTGTTTTACAAACAACACCTTAGAGCCTTGACGTGCCCAAAAGTTGAAAAG
>CAZVHN010000186.1:0-3085 GCA_964626895.1 uncultured Chloracidobacterium sp.
CGGCTCGCAGTTTCACAAACTTAAACCATCGATCGCAGTTTCGTCGGAGTCCGGCGCGGCCAGAACCGAATCACGGCCCGAGTTCTGACACAGGCTCTTAAGTGCTGGGCTACTATCAGTCGTCCGCCGCGGACTAGGAAAGCCAGGGGCAAGCCCCTTCCTGACCCGCAAGTTAGCGGGACTTGAGCCGCCCTTTTGGGGATCGATTTCTCAGGACACCAACATTCTTTTCAAAAACTAGCAACGTCAGTAATCGTCATGTTATACATGCGTCCCTGTCGGCGTTACCATGTGCCGAACTTTTCTAAACATCCGGCTCCCAGCGGAGCCCCAAAGATCATTCAAATGAGGACCGGGAAATGAGGCGCATGCCAGTCTGCCTGTTGCTGTTTAGTGCCGCCATTTTTGCAGCCCCAATTCAAGATGCAGTCTATGCCCAGACGAAATCAAAACGGGATGCAATAACCATTGCCGCCGTGCGCACCGTGCTTGACGCACAGACGGACGCCTGGAATCGAGGCGACATTGGAGGCTTTATGGATGGCTACGCTCGCTCGGCTGAAATCACGTTTGTTTCCGGCGATACCGTCACGCGCGGTTGGCAGACCGTGCACGATCGCTACAAGAAAAATTACGACTCGCGAGAGAAGATGGGTACACTGACATTTTCGGATCTCGAAACCAGCGTCCTTAGCAATGATGCAGCCGTGACGATCGGGCGCTGGCATTTGCAGCGAGCCAACGATCAGCCTCACGGACGGTTTACGTTGGTTTTTCGCCGCTCCAGGCAGGGCTGGCGAATAGTTCACGATCATACGTCGAATGCTCCGTGAGTTTTTCCATCACGCAGCTTCATAAGGCCACCTGGTTTGGAGGATTTCTATGCCCCGCCACTTGCCTGGCGACCTATCCCAGTCTTTCGGAGACTACTAACTATGCGAAAACAATTGCCAATATTAGCAGCCACCGCGTTACTCGCATTGCTCTATCCATTGGAAAGAGTGGGCGCGCAGAATCCAGCACGAGAACCTTTCGGGATCGAGCGCTATTTGAACATCCGCAGTGCTACTTCTCCCGCGCTCTCGCCTACGGGTGATCAGATCGCCTTTCTGACGAACATCAGCGGCACACCGCAGGTCTGGATGGTGGGTGCGCAGGGTGGCTGGCCGGACCAGATGACTTTCTTCCCCGACCGTGTTGATTTCATTTCGTGGTCTCCGAATGGCTCTGGCCTCATCTTCGGAAAATCTATCGGAGGAGATGAAAACGCCCAGCTTTACTGGATGGCCCCCGACGGGTCTCAGATTCGCGCGCTGACCAGCGAACCCAAAGTTCGCTATAACTTTGGCGGTTGGTCGCACGACGGTAAGAAGATCTCGTATGCCTCGAACCAGCGCAACCGGGACTTCTTCGACATCTACGTGATGGATGTCGCGGCCGGCAGTGCGCTGCTGGTCTATCAACAGGACGGATCGAATGCGCCGGTAGCGTGGTCAATCGATGGACGCAGGTTAGTGGTTTCACACGCCAATGAACAACTCAGTCTTGACAACGATCTCTATCTCGTAGACATCGCCGCCAAAACCGTAACTCACCTAACACCGCACGAGGGCGCCGCGCAGTTTAGCGACGTGCGCTTCATGCCCGATGGCCACTCGCTTCTGTTTACCACCGATGACAAACGCGAGTTTCAGTCGCTTGCCCAGATGGATTTGGCCACCAGGCGAGTCGACATCCTTGACGACACGCAGTGGGATGTTGCCGGAATCGAAGTTTCCGACAACGGCGGCATGCTTGCCTACACGCTCAACCGCGACGGCTTCAGTGAGCTGTACGTGCGGCGGCTGAACACCGACGGTAAGCCTTTGATTACGGATCCGGGTCCAAAGGGCATGCCGGTTAAGCTTCCCGGTAAAGGTGTAGTGGGTGGACTCAGCTTTTCCCGAGACGGACGCAAGCTCGCGCTCGTTTTTAATGGCGCCCGCTTCAATGCCGATGTGTGGATCTACGATCTGCAAACACGAACTGTGAGACAGGTGACCCGCAGCTCGCTCGCTGGCATTCCTCAATCATCCTTCGTCGAACCGGAGTTGATTCACTACAAAACTTTTGATGAACGGATGATTCCGGCGTGGTATTACCGCCCGCGGAATACACCAGCAAACGATTCACTTCCGGTAATCGTCAGCGTACATGGAGGCCCCGAAGGCCAGGCATTGCCTACCTTCAGCGCAGTCGATCAGTATTTCCTGGCGCGGGGTTACGCGATACTGGTCCCCAATGTTCGCGGCTCCACAGGTTATGGGAAGACCTACACGCACCTCGACGATGTTCAGAAACGCGAAGACTCAGTGAAGGATCTCGCGGCGGCGGTTGATTGGCTCAAGTCTCGCGGCGGCGCCGATCCTGGACGCATTGGGGTCATGGGCGGCTCTTATGGCGGTTACATGGTGCTCGCGGCCATCACTCTGTATCCGGAAATCTGGTCAGCGGCGGTCGAGCTCTTCGGGATTGCGAATTTTGAAACCAATCTCAAGCGCACCTCCGGTTACCGCCGGAAGTTACGCGAGCGCGAGTATGGAACGCTGGAGAAGGATCTCGAATTTCTCCGCTCAATCTCACCCATCTACAAAGTTGATCGCATTCGTGCCCCACTGTTTGTCTTGCAGGGGAAAAACGACCCGCGTGTGCCTTACACCGAATCGGAGCAGATCGTGAAAGCTCTTCGCGATCGTAACCGGCCGGTTGAATACATTCTCTTCGAGGATGAGGGCCACGGCTTTGTAAAACTGAATAACCGCCTCTTCATGTATCCGAAGATTGTCGAGTTTCTGGATAAGCATATGAAGTAGTCCAAAACGTCCAAAGCCCAACGTCCAAGGTCCAATGTCCGGGCATCGAGACTTCTGTGACTGTGACCTTGCTTCATTCCTTCGCGGACGTTGGACCTTAGACCTTGGACGTTGGACCTTGGACGTTTTTTGCGATGCTCGCCGTAATCAACTGCAAACAACTCATTACTCTTGCCGGTCCGCCGCGTCCGCGCGTAGGCGCGGAGATGCGCGGGCTTTCGATCATCTCCGAC
>CAZVHN010000187.1:0-2184 GCA_964626895.1 uncultured Chloracidobacterium sp.
TTCAAGAGCCTGGAGAAACACGGTGCGAAGGAAAAATAACCAGCGAAGTTAGGGCTAGCCTCGATTTCCACGTAATGGAATTCGGGAGGATTGGGTTCGTCTCGGTCTCGCAGAACGCAATGCCAGTCAGGTTGACGATGATTGCTGAGTTAGCT
Organism: uncultured Chloracidobacterium sp.; assembly: GCA_964626895.1. Lineage (GTDB taxonomy): Bacteria > Acidobacteriota > Blastocatellia > Pyrinomonadales > Pyrinomonadaceae > PSRF01. Next base: position 156 of record CAZVHN010000187.1, read on the forward strand.
TTTTCAAGGATTTAAAACACGTTTTCCACATTGCTAAACTGAATTATGTCCCCGTCCATGATGGCTCTATTGAATTGTTCGTTGCGAGCCATTATCCCAATCGACAGGCACAATATGTTGTGGTTGCGACTTTCGTCTTCCACAATAGGTTGACACTTGTAGAACATGATAGCAATATGCATACGTGAGTTTCACTACTCGTAATAAGCTAACGTACCCTCGCCAAGCTCAATTCTTCCTCGCTCCCGAATCCCCGCTTCACCGCCAATACGAAGCCCTGCGCGCCTATTTTTTGGATGAGCTGTCTTCGACCGAGGTCGCTCGCCGCTTCAATTACTCCCCAGGCGCTTTCCGCGTCCTCTGTCATCAGTTCCGCCATGACGCCACCAAGCGCTCCGCTTTCTTCCAAACTCCCAAACATGGTCCCCAGCGCGCGCCCGCTCGTGATCGCGTCCGCCAACACGTCGTCGCATTGCGAAAGAAGAACTTGTCGGTTTATGACATCCAGCGCCAGTTGAGCCAGGCCGGGCATTCCATCAGCGTCAACGCCCTGTCGATCTTGCTGCGCGAAGAGGGCTTTGCCCGGTTGCCTCGCCGACGCGATGAGGAACGACCCGCCACTCTCAGGCCCGAAGCCGCCGCCGTGGCCGATGTCCGGGAGCTGGATTTATCCCCTCGCTCCTTTCGCACCCACGTCGGCGGGCTGTTCTTCTTCGTGCCCTTGATGCAAAAGCTCGACCTGTCCAAGGTCGCCACCCAAGCCCAGTTGCCGGGTTCCCGGATGATCCCTGGCGAGCAGGCCCTGCGAAGTCTCTTGGCCCTGAAGTTAATCGGTCAGGAGCGCAAGAGCCACGTGATGGATTTGGTGTTTGATCCGGGTATCGCTTTGTTCGCCGGACTCAATGTCGTTCCCAAGCGATCCTACTTGGCCGCGTATAGTTCGGGGATCGACCACCAAGCCAACCTGCGCCTCATGGAGACTTGGTTTGCCCAGGTTCAGCGAGCCGGTCTGTCGCGCGGTGATTCCTTGGACTTGGATTTCCATACAGTGCCGGCCAACAGTCAGGAGGAACCCTTGGAAAAGCATTACGTCAGCAGCCGCAGTCGCAGTCAAAAGGGTATTCTGGTCTTCCTGGCCCGAGATGCCACCGAGCGGGTTCTGTGTTACGCCAATGCCGGCCTGACCAAGCGTGAGCAACCCGACGAGATCTTGCGCTTTGTCCAGTTCTGGAAAAGACGCACCGGCCACGTGCCGGCCGAACTGGTCTTCGACTCACAGTTGACCACCTATGGAAACTTGAATCAGCTCCAGCAGAAGGGGATCAAGTTCATGACCCTGCGCCGCCGTTCCAAGAAGATGCTGGGAGAAATCTGGAGCCGCCCGGCCTCAGCGTGGCGCCGCATCACCTTGCCGTCCTTGACCCGCACTTTCCGCACTCCAAAAGTATTGGATGAGCGCATTGAGCTCAAAGGTTATGAAGGGACTTTGCGCCAGGTCACCGTGATTGAGCTGGGTCACGAAGAACCCACCGTGTTGTTGACGAATCATTCAGATTTGAGTTGCGCCTCACTGGTCACTCGTTACGCCCAGCGCATGCTCATCGAGAACGGCATCTCTGAAGCCATCCAGTTCTTTCACCTCGATGCCCTTTCTTCGATGGTCGGTCTCAAAGTGGATTTCGATCTGCAAATCACACTCATGGCCAGTTCCCTCTACCGCTTGATGGCGGCGCGGATCGGGCGGGAGTATGAACGGGCTCAAGCCAAGAGAATCTTTCGCAACCTGCTGGACGCTTCGGCGACTGTGACCGTGGAAAAGAAGGAGATCATCGTGAAACTGGACAAGCGGGCGCACAACCCCTACCTGGTCGCCTCTGGCCTAACCAAGGAGTCCACACCCATGCCCTGGCTGGAGGACAAAAAACTCGTCATCACTTTCGCCTGAGCCAACGCCAAAAACCCCATTTGTGTTAGCTCATTCCGTGACCGTGGAAATCGAGGCTAGTACAGGGTGACCGGACTGAAATGA
>CAZVHN010000188.1:0-3640 GCA_964626895.1 uncultured Chloracidobacterium sp.
AGCCAACGATAGGTACGCCCCAAAATTTTCGCGGCGTGGCTTTTGTTGCCGCCATACTCGGCGACGGCGCGGCGCGTGATGGTCCATTCGAGGTAGTTCAAGAGCCCGGTGAGCGATCCACGCGTCTCTAGGGTTTTAAGCAGCGCATTCCAGTCAACACGGTCCACCAACTCGGCAAGATCGAGTGAGGGCGCCGATTCCGTGGTCGAGGAACAGGAAACGGTTCCTGGAACTGTTTTCTCTACGTATTCATCCCTTTGCTGTCCAGAACAGGATACGAGTGCTCTATCTCAGCGGCGGTGAATTCCTGATCCGTCAGGAGAATGATGGGGCCGTGAGTCCGGTCGCGGGCGTTCTCAATCACACGGTCCCGGATGCTGTCCTCGATCTCAAAATCAGCCAGGGCAGCCTGGAATGCCGACTCTGCTCGTTCCCATGACGAGACCGGCTCGGCCTTCGTCTGCTTCAAGCCCGCTTCCAGATGCGTCTGGAGTGGAGCTCGCCACATGGGCATCACGCTTGCTCTCGCTGGACTGGATAACATCACAGAGACGCACATACCACCAGACAGACGCTCGCGTTCGCTTATTCCAGCTCATTCAGCATCAAGGCTTCCACTCCCAAGCAGGCTGCTCTCCGGATCTTGGACAACCCAAACGAGTCTGCGTTTCGCTGACCGTATGAACGCTGGCTCCGCCCTATGAATCGCGATTCATAGTTCAGGCCGCTCAGTTCATCAGTCTGAGATACCTTCCACCCCCCGTTCCCCCGCGAATCCGCTCGCAAGCCCCTGGATCAATAGGGGCATGGCTCTAACGATTCTGTTGCACACCAGCGGCCAACGGGAACGGCACAGGCTTTGCTCATTCAATGCGCAGACGGGTACCCATCCAAACGGGGGATTACCATGAGTGTCCAGCGGCTCCTTCCTTCTCTGAGCGTCACGCGGGCGAACTCGCCGATTCCCTCCTCGGCGAAACGAGAAGCTGAGAGGGCCACTCTGGGAGTCTTGATTACAGTACTCACACTGCTCACCCCTAGTGTTGGAACAGCCGAAGGGTTTGCTGACGTGTACCTCGGCGGCGGTTCCACCGTTGCAACCAATAACACGTTTCAAGTGAATGGGAATGTCGTCCGTGATCTTGAACGGTCGGGCACCTCACAACTGTTCGGTGGGCGGCTGGGATACTGGTTTGAGAACTACCCATACATTGGTCTCGCACTCGATATGGCAGTCTCGACCCCCAAATTCAGCGATATCGGGCCACCTCAGCTATCTTCGCCGGTCACCCTCAGCGTCGCACCCATTTCCCCGCTGGCTATGGTTCGGTTGCCTTTGGGCCAGAGTGAAGAGTTCCCAAAAGGAAGATTTCAACCGTACGTTGCAGCAGGGCCGGCACTAGTCTTTACGGCGCTGTCAGAGTTTGCTGGGAAAACGGTAGGGTCCCCGGCGGTGCTCGAGGATTCTTCAATGACCCTCGGCTTTGATCTCCGAGGCGGTATCGTGACATTTCTCACGAAGAATTTTGGGATCTTTGCGGAATATCGCTACCTTCAAGTCCATCCAACGTTAGAGAGCAACACCGGAAGTGGCGTCGTGCAATATCGGCCCACATTCCAAACCAACGCGGGTGTTATAGGAATCACCTACCGATTTGGGTGGCAATGACAGGGGGCGTTGGTGAGGCGGAACCATCTTGGCCTCTTCTAGAAGGAGGATCCCATGAAACGATCATACATCTTGGGACTGGTCGCTTCGTCGAAGTTTGCAACAAGTCTTCTTTTTCGGGTTCGCTCCGCGAGAGGATTTCTGGGCATGGGGCAATTTACTGGTCCGGAGCCAGGAAGGACCGCGAGTACAAGGGACAGGCTCGCTCGTCCGTTGACATCGGCGCGCCTCTTTATCGCCATATGCGTTGTCTTGGCGCTCGGCGCCTGTGGTAGTGATGATTCGGCGGTGATCCCCCCTTTTACGCTAACCTTCTCAGTCGCGGCGGGTGATCTGGATGGCGACGGTCGTCCAGACCTCGCCTCAGCAAATACTTTCATCGCTGGTCCACCACCACATCCAGGCCACGTTTCGGTAATTCTGCACAGTCAGTCCTCCCCTGGTGCTTTCGGCAGTGCCATGAACCTTGACGTAGGCAGCGATACCGCAATGGTCTCCATAGGGGATCTCAACGGCGACAACCTCATGGATTTGGTGGGAGCAAATGATACCTCTGCTAGTATCTCCATCCTATTCCAGAATGCCTCCTCGCCCGGCACTTTCCTAGCCGCACAGAACCTTGGGGTCGGTGCCCATCCCGATGGGGTTGCGATCGGAGATCTGAATGGAGACGGTCACCTCGATATCGCAGTCGCTGATTCCGGGCTTTCTGTTCTCTTTCAGAATGCTGGTGTCCCGGGAACCTTCTTCCCTCCAATAAGCCTGGGAGTCCATTGCTCCTCCGTCGGCATCGGCGACCTCAACGCGGATGGTCGAGCCGACCTTGTCGCTACTGATACTAACGCGGGGAACGTAAGCATTCTCCTGCAGAGCTCGATAGGATCTGGCAATTTCTTACCGCCGCAAACTGTTGCGGCAGGAGTTCAACCTTTAAACGTTGCGATCGCCGATCTTAATGCAGATGGTCTACTCGACCTTGCGATTGCAAATTTAGGCCCTCCAGACAATGCAGCGACGGCCAGCGTCTCCGTCCTCCTTAACAATTCGGCTTCTCCGGGAAGCTTTGTGGCTGCGACCAACTACGCCACGGATTATCGCTCTGAGTCCGTCGCCGTCGGAGATCTCAACGGGGATGGGAAGGCGGACTTAGCAGTGGCGAACGCAGGGGTGCTCACTCTGGAGGATGGCGTATACGTCAACACCGGAAGTGTGTCAGTACTTTTCCAGAACCCAGGTAGGCCAGGAAGCTTTCTTGCAGCAGTGAATCGGCCAGTGAAGGGTCAAGTTCTTGGTGTGGCTATTGCCGATCTGAACGGGGACAGCCTTCTTGACATTGCACTAGCTCACGAAGGTGTTAGGATTCTGTTTCAGATACCAGGTCAGCCCGGGAACTTCCAATCACCTATTCTGGTCGGAAGCTGAGAGCAAAGTGGAAATAAGCCGCGAGGCGCTGTTCTTCGAGACGCCGCCCTGGGTTGTTCTTCGAGAAAGGGATGCGAGGCTGATCGCAGCGTCCGGCTGAAGCAGCGCAGGTCAAGCCGACACACTGCGGGCCACGGAGCGGTTGGCGGGGTTCCGCGATACAGAACCCCTTTTATTTCTCAGGGCAATTCATGTGCCAGCAGTTCAGGAGGTTTGCGGTCGTCAGTATTCTAGTTGCGTGGCTCCCTAAGTAGAGAAGAGACCTTTACGATGAGTAGAGATTTCGTCGGAGACTGATGGTTGGAAAAATGAGAGCAATACGAGTGAACAGCCCAAAGTTATGAACGGTGATTCATTGCGATGGAACCGGTGTTGCTGTCTTTGCTTCGCAATTGGAAGGACTTGGCTAGGTGCAAACTTTATGAGGAGTTTAGTGTGGTGGAGAAGATGGAGGCTGAGGTTCAATCATCTCGCTTTCGAGTTTTCGCAACCAGCGGTAGGTGCGCCCGAGGACCTTTGCGGCGCGGCTCTTGTTTCCGCCGTACTCGG
>CAZVHN010000189.1:0-9174 GCA_964626895.1 uncultured Chloracidobacterium sp.
GAGGAAGCGGCTATGCCCTTCCGTCAAGGCCCTCCCTTATGAATGGGGCTCCGCCCTTGGGGCATAGCCCCAAAAAAATCAAGAGCCGATTGACGGCGGGGCATAGCCACCGCCTCACATCAAGTGGCAAAGCCGTAACGATGACGAACGACCTGCTCGCATCAACCTTCTACACACTGCATACTTTGGTATCCACATTAAGGTCGACAAATTAAGGTCGACAATGCAGATTTGCCGGGTTAATATGGCTTTTCACTCAAGAAGGTTTGAAGCCACATCGGCAATGATTAGATACAGACCACTTACCAAACTCCTCCTAACGGTGCCGCTTCCGCGCCGCGCGTTCTAGCGCAGTTTTGTCGGAGCGGCGAATCCTTACAACCAAATAGCAGCATACCCGGGCCGGGTTGATGGGGCACACCATTGGCTCAAAACCAACTTTTGTGCGTTCGTTCGAATCAACTGATTGAGGGGTAAATTAGCTCGAGGACAACAGCGATGGACGAAAAGTATTTTCCGGAAGTGATTGAAAAGAAATGGCAGCAGCGTTGGGATGAAGGGCGTGTGTTTGAGGTCAGCAACGACGACCCGCGGCCGAAGTTCTATTGTCTGGAAATGCTGCCTTACCCGTCTGGCTTCCTGCACATGGGCCATGTGCGCAACTACTCAATCGGGGACGCCCTTGCCTGGTACAAGCGTCTGCAAGGCTTCAACGTGCTGCATCCGATCGGCTGGGACAGCTTTGGGCAGCCGGCCGAACAGGCCGCGATCAAACGCGGCGTAAATCCGCGTGCCTGGACCGAAGAGAACATCGCGCACATGCGCGGCCAGCTTAAGGGCCTGGGCATCAGCTACGACTGGTCGCGCGAGATTGCCGCGCATCGACCTGACTACTACAAGTGGGACCAGTGGTTCTTCCTGAAGATGTTTGAACGCGGTCTGGCTTACAAAAAGCAGTCGGCGGTTAACTGGTGTCCCAAAGAGGGTACCGTGCTCTCGAATGAACAGTCGTCGGGCGGCGTCTGCTGGCGCTGTGGCGCGGCGGTGGAGAAGCGCGACCTCGAACAATGGTTTCTACGTATCACCGAATACGCTGAACAACTCGTCGGACAGATCGAACAGATTGAAGCCACCTGGCCCGAGAAGGTGCTGAAACGCCAGCGCGACTGGGTCGGTCGCAGCGAAGGCGCCTACATCGACTTCGCAGTCAAAGATTCAGACAAAAGGATTCGTGTCTTTACGACGCGCATTGACACAATTTTTGGCGCCACTGCAATCGTACTCGCGCCCGATCATCCGCTCCTCGCGGAACTGCTGGAACACTCAGCGTTGAAGAGTGATGTCCAGAAGTTTGCAGAGAAGGTGGCGGTCGCACGGGCCAGGCCCGCCGACCCGGTGGAGGAAGAAGTCAAAGAAGGACTCAACACCGGAGTGCTGGCCATCAATCCGTTCAGTGGCGAGAACATCCCTGTTTGGGTGGCAAATTATGTACTGATGGACTATGGCACGGGGGCAGTGATGAGCGTGCCCGCTCATGATGAACGCGACTTTGAGTTTGCGCAGAAATATTCTCTGCCGATTCGACAGGTCATCGCTCCGGTTTCTCACGGTCAGCCAGCGGCGGAGCCGGTTTCGAAAACTGGTACCGACCAATCAGCGGAAATGCCCCAGGCATTCACGGACTATGGAGTGCTGATCAATAGCGGGGAGTGGGGCGGAAAACTCTCAGAAATGGCGATACGCGAGATGGCCCAATACGCAGAGCAGCACAAATTCGGCGGTGGGGCTGTTACTTACCGGCTGCGCGACTGGGGTATCTCCCGCCAAAGGTTCTGGGGAGCGCCGGTGCCAATCATCAATTGTGAACATTGCGGCGCCGTGGCCGTTCCTTACGAGCATCTTCCAGTCGTGCTTCCGGAGTCAGCGGAGTTCACGGGCAGCGGTCAATCGCCACTGGCTGGGGTGGCGGAGTTTGTGAATACAACATGTCCCAGGTGTAAACGTCCGGCGCGCCGAGAGACGGACACGATGGACACGTTTGTCGATTCCTCGTGGTACTTCTTTCGTTACTGTGATTCCCGCAACGACTCCGCGCCATTTGATCCGGCAATAGCTGCCCAATGGACACCTGTCGATCAGTACATTGGTGGGGATTCCCACGCAGTGATGCACCTGATCTACACGCGCTTTTGGACCAAGTTCATGCGCGATATCGGCCTGGTCTCATTTGATGAGCCGGTCAAGAAACTGCTCACTCAGGGTATGGTAACGAACCTCGTGGAGGGCACGGACGAGTGGAAGGCGATGTCCAAGAGTCTCGGCAACGGGGTTGATCCGGACGAGATGATCGCCGCCTTTGGCGCCGACGCGACGCGTCTTTTCATTCTCTTTGCCGCGCCGGTAGAAAACGAGCTGCGGTGGATCGAGACCGGAATCGAGGGCGCCGTCCGCTTTCTGCGGCGCGTTTACACCCTTGTATGGTATTGGCGGGAACGTTTGACAAACAGGGGGGAAACATCCGCGCCTAAGCCGGAAGAGTTCGGCGATGAGGCTCGTGCGTTACGACGCAAGACTCATCAAACCATCGTCCGCGTCACAGCCGACTTTGAGAAACTCGATCTGAATACAAACGTCGCTGCATTGATGGAGCTATCGAACGCGCTCGGTCAGTTTAGACCGGGATCTCCATCCGCGCAGCCTCGGTGGAGCGCCTTCACCTCTCCCGGAACAGCCTCGCCTGCGGATGTGTTCGCTATCGGCGAGGCATTGGAGTCGTTGGTGGTGATGCTTGCGCCTTTCGCTCCCCATGTTGCCGAGGAGATGTGGGAGAATTTGGGGCATGAGGGCGGATTGTTGAAGTCGGCGCACTGGCCGCAGGCTGATCCGGAATTGGCACGCCGGGAGGAACTCGAGATTCCCGTTCAGGTAAACGGTAAACTGCGTTCGCGCGTGTTAGCAGCGTCGGAAGTTACGGAAGAAGAGCTGCGGACCGCGGCCCTCAACGACGAAAAGATTCGCGGCTTCATTGAAGGGCACGAGGTTGTCAAAGTTATTGTGGTCCCGCAACGGCTGGTGAATGTCGTAATCAAGTAGGCTCAGGGGTAACGAATTGGACCCCGACGAGAGCATCAATCGTTAGACGCAAAACCGGGCTTATGTTAGATTGAACTTCGAAGAGGTTTGTAAATGAGAAGGCTCGCGACATACGAAGGCATCATCGAGAACGGACGCGTTAGGCTGCCACCAAATGTCGGGATTCCTGAGAAGACCCGAGTGTACGTTTTAGTTACGGATACCGAAAATCTCACAGTGCCATATGTCGCTAGTCCTCACCTCGCCAATCGTGAGCAGGTGAAAGATTTTGAGAAGCGGATCATCGAAGACACAATTGATGCCGACGTTTGACTCCAACCTGTTCAACCCATCAGCTCCTGTGGCAAGAGTGACCCTGCGAGATCCAGGTAACGGCAACACCGCAAGCGACGTAGTAATGTTGATCGACTCGGGTGCTGATATCACTCTCGTTCCGCAAACATCCATTGATGAACTCAAGTCTAACTTTGACCCCCAAGAGAGTTATGAACTGATGGGATTTGATGGTCAAAGGAGCGTAGCGCAGTCGGTCCAGCTTGACCTGGTGTTCCTCAGAAAAACTTTTAGAGGGCGCTTCCTGATAATCAACTCAGAGGCAGGTATTCTGGGGACGCGACGTTCTGAATTATGTTGCATTCCTGCTCGACGGCCCCCATTTAACTTGGAGGGAACAGTCAACTACGCCTCCGCAGTAACCTGTTTGCTCGCTCGCTCTCGTGCCCTTAAAATCGTGTTCGCACGTTTTCGAACTGAGCCCAATAAATGAAAGAATGTCCAGCCTGTAGGCGTTGTTTCCCCGACGATATCAATCACTGTCCGCAAGACGGCGATGTGACAACACTGTCGCTGCACGGCGAGCCCATCCTTGATGCTCGCTACCAGTTGGAGAAACGACTGGGGCAGGGAGGTATGGGTGTTGTCTTTAAGGCCCGCCACATTTTTCTTAAGACCGCACATGCCATCAAAGTGATCTTGCCGGATCTCGTAGGCAATGATCCGATGCTGGTAACGCGTTTCCGTCAGGAGGCGCTGGCCGCAGCTGCCATCCGACATCAGAACATCATCGCGGTTACGGACTTCGGAGTCGTGCGGGGCACAATGCCTTTCCTCGTGATGGAGTTTGTGAACGGAAAATCACTTCAGGACATGCTTGCCGAGGAAGGGGTGATGCCGCCCGCGCGAGCGCTGGAGATTATTAGCGCCATTGGCGCCGGGGTGGCGGCGGCCCATAGACAAAATATTGTCCATCGGGATTTGAAACCCCTCAACATCATGGCGCAGAACAACTTGCCCATTTCAGAGGGGTTGAAGATACTCGATTTCGGTTTGGCCAAAATAAAATCCGGGGAGCTACTCGGCTCCTTTGTTCAGGCCAAGACCAGCGGTCTGATGGGTTCGCCTTTTTATATGGCGCCCGAGCAGTGGTCCGATGAAGAGCCTGACTTGCGTGCCGATATCTACAGCCTGGGTATCATTCTTTATCAGATGCTTGCGGGTGATGTTCCCTTCAAGGGTTCCTCAATCCCCTCGATCATGAAGAAGCACCTGACGATGCCGCCGGCCAGTTTCCAATCGCTGGGTATCCAGGTGCCGCCCCGACTCGAATCAGTTGTGCGCCATGCGCTCGAAAAAGAGGCAGAAACAAGGATTCCTACAGTCGGTGAGTTCCTCAGCGAGCTGAGAGCAGCAGTAACCTACGGCGCGCCCCCCACGACGCGTCGCGATACCGGCTCGATAGATCCAAACAAGACCCTTGTTTCACCGTTATCACCGACAACTGCGCCACCTGGCACCGAACAGACTAATTTCTCTGAGCCGGCATTTGACTCCATGGCCGGCACGATCAGTTCAGCAGCTTTGGACGGCGAAGTTCGGGAACAAGTCTCAACGGCCGCCGAAGCACACCGCTGGGAACAAGAACAGCGCGACAGGGTTGCGCGCGAGGAATTAGAACGCGAGGCAGAGGCCCGCCGCACGGTCGAAGCGGAGAGAGTCCGAAAACGAAAAGAGGAAGAGGATCGCCTAGCAAAGGAAAAGGCAGACCGCGAAGAACAGGAGCGAAAGCACCAAGAACAATTGGAACGGGTTGCCCGCCAGGCAAGTGATCTGGAGGAACGTCTCGCGCGGTTGGCCACCAGCATGCCGCCAAGGGAAACAGTTCTCGATCCTGAAGCCACGCAGATAAGCCAGAAGACTAGGACCGAAACGGTCGCCAAGAGTTTTTCCGGCGATTCCGCTGTTATGGAGCGAAGTCAGCGGGCGTTCGTCGAAGTCGCACCGAAGCCAAAGACTAACCCGATGCTATTCGTGGGCGTGGCTGTGGTAGCTCTGTTACTAGTTGGAGGCGCAATTGGCGGTTACGTGCTCCTGAAACCGGACCCAAGTCCCCAGATAACCAACAACCAGGGACCGACAACTCCTGACACCCTTAAAACCAAAGCTGATCTAATTGAAATTCCGGGTGGTACATTTCAAATGGGCCGCAATGATGGAACACCTGTGGAGCGGCCGCAACACGCGGTGACGATCCAGACGTTTTTCATGGATCGAGCAGAAGTTACCAATGAGGAATACGCAGAATTTGTCCGCGACAGAAATTATGAAGCTCCCAGTCACTGGTTGCGAGGCAAGCCACTACCCCTGCAGGAAAAATGGCCTGTTGTGAACGTATCTCCGCGCGACGCTGAAGCCTTCGCTGGGTGGCGCTCAAGCCGGGATGGTGTGGCCTACCGTTTGCCGACCGAAGAGGAATGGGAATATGCAGCGCGCAGTGGCGGCATCTACAAACTCTACCCCTGGGGAGACCGCTGGGAAGACAAGCGCGCCGTGGTCAAAGGAGCTGACGCGAAATCGGTCGGATCCTTTCCCGAGGGCGCGAATCGCTGGGGGGTTGTCGATTTGATCGGAAACGTGTGGGAGTGGACCTCTTCGAAAGCCTCTCTTTATCAGGGAAACAGCGCCCTTCAGATTCCCCCCGCCACAAAAGAGTGGGTTATAGTGCGGGGTGGGGCCTATTCGAGTGATCCAAACGACGAGCAGTTTCCCATTTCAGCCACGTACCGCGATTGGTTTGATCCCACATTAAAGCACCCGACCTTTGGCTTCCGCCTCGTGCGGGCCGCCCAGTGAGGCAAACCCGCAGGATTCACTTAAAACGCCATTAGATTATCCAACTACGATTGATCTACAATCCGCCGCGTCAGTTGTTGCCCGTTAGACTTTCCGTCAAGATGAGGGTTAGCCTAAACAACGCGAGTTCGGCGTATGTACTCCGGCAATACATTTCCACGGTAGTGACTGTAGGAGAATACCGATGAAAGCCTATCCAATGGTCCGCGCTGCGCTTACATTCGTTGCGCTATGTTTGAGCTTGCCGTTGACAGGCACCGCAGCGTTTGGGCAGGACGTGGGTGGGGACGTGGGTGGGGGCGCGGGGATCTTTCGACCTCGGAATCCCGAGACTAAGAAAGGCGGGGCGAAGCCGTTGACGCCGGTAACTAAACCTTCAACCAGGCCGGCACCCCGCGGCAACCGGGCAGCAGCCGCGGCTTCGGCGTCGGCGGCGGCTGAGGAGCGAGTCGAAGATTTACTGGCCAAGGGCAACGAATTTCGCGATGCGAGGCGTTTCGCCGAGGCGGAGGAAGCTTATCAGGGCGCGCTTAAGATTAAGCCACGAGATGCGCGAGCCGCCTACGGTCTGGGAAACGTTTACACCGACCAGCAACGCTGGGAAAACGCCGAGACGGCTTATCGCAATGCCGCCCAGTGGGGTCCTTCCAATGTTGATGCACTCGTGGCGCTCAGCGTAGTTCTGATTCATCCCAGGACGGGGGCGGATAACGCGAAACGCTTTGCAGATTCTGAAGGCTTCGCTCGCCGAGCTGTGCAGTTGCAGCCAAAGAATGCAGTGGCTTGGGACCGACTGGGTGTGGCGTTGCAGTCGCGAGGATCTCTCACGAACGAAACGGAGCACGCTTATCGCCGTGCGGTCGAACTCGACCCTCAGTTTGCCGTTGCCTACGTCCACCTGGGACGCGTCTTGAAACGGCTAGGTCGTAGTAATGAGGCGGCGCCGCTTTACGATCAGGCCATCAATCTTGCGAAGGACCCAGCCACGCTCAATCTGATTGCCGAATCACTGCAAGGCGAACAACAGTGGTTGCTATCTGGCCCAGTGCTAAAACGCGCCCTCGCACTTGACGAACGCAATCCTACGACGCTGCTTCTCATGGGCAGAATGCTGGTCGTCTTGAAGAGGTATCAGGAGGCCGAGCCTTATCTGAAAGCTTCGACGGAAGTTAGTCCCCGGGCTTTCCAGCCTCTCAATTTGCTCGGCCGCACATACCTGGCCCTGGAACGCTACGCGGAGGCGGAGGTTACTTATGAACGGGCGGCAGCGTTTGCTCCCGTGGGAGATCGCAAACAACTCGCCGGGGCTTTCGGATTCCAGGGCGTTGGCGATGGTTATCTCAAAGCCAAGGAGCACAACAACGCCGCTCGAGCTTACCAGCGGGCGCTCGAGCTTGATCCTGGCAACAACGAGATAGAGCAGAAACTTTCGAAGGCGCGGTCGCGTTGATCCGAGAGCTGAAGACAACAAAAGAGGTCCCTCTATGAAGCGTTGCCCGAAATGCAGTCGCACATTTCCAGATGAGAGCCAGAGGTTTTGCACGGTTGACGGCGGTCTCCTGATTTCCGACCCGGTTTTTGATCCTAACGTAACCATCCGAGCCACCGCTGCGGATATGGCGCCACCACTTCAACCGCAGCATGAGAGTGCTGCCACCAGCCGCGAGCTTCCGGATCTCAACGCGACTATTGCCACCTTGTCGAATGCACAAACAGTCGCCCTTCCACGCACCACCGGACCGACTGGGACCACCACCGCTTCGGACATACGACCGCCCCCGCCCGGGATCTCGGCGGTGCCAGGGGCCACTACTCATCTTCCGCAAGCAAAAAAGAAATCAAAACTGCCTTTAATTCTTGGGGCTGTGGCCTTGTTCCTATTTTTGGGTGTCGCTGGTCTGGCCGGCGTTTTCTTTTATGTCATCAAACCCCGCCTCGAGGAATTTCAAGATGGTCCTGTAGTCGTGCAGGACGCCCCACCGGCGGAAGAAACAAACACGAACACGACGGTGGAAAACACAAACACCAATAGCACGACCGAAGATATCGAAGTAGCGTTTGTGCCCCCTCCCGGCACAACGAAGTTCGCCAACTCCACCACAAACCTGGACGGGAAGCTGGCCGAGCACTATATCGACTTCTCTTTCTACTACCCGGAAACCTGGCAGACTGATAAGAAAGCGGGAGTGGCGGGAGCCAGCAATTTCGTGAAAGTCGAACGGCGGCTGCCACCTGACTTCACGCAAGAGAATTTCGCCGTCGGTTGGTACACCAGTAAAGGAAGCTTCGAAGCTGACAGTCCGACATTCCCACGCTTGGTGGAGCTGCTGGGCACAAATCTAGCGAATAGCTTTCCGGAGTACCGCAAGGTCTCCGAGGGGCCAACCAAAGTAAACTCGCTCGACGGTTATGAATTTCGGTTTGTAAGTCTGTCTAAAGGAACTGAGAAAGGCGACCTTCAGGTATGGGGCCGCGTCATCTTTCTGCCCACAGGCATCGAAGGGCAAACCGCAGGCGCAACGCTGATCATGCTGGCCACTTCCTTGGTGCCAGAATTGTCAGGAGTCGAAGACGTGGGCGAGAAAGGTGAGATGCCTGTAATTCTCGAGTCGTTTGGATTTGCGAGGAAGTGAAACTCGCAAGCGGCCGAGGAGGAATGCTATGCTGTTTCCTGATCAAGGAATGGCGGGCACGCAATAATATTAAGATGTCAAAAGAAAACCGAGAAAAGAATCATTACTTAACCCCGGCGCGTCTCGCTCTGACTGTCCTGGTGTTGTCGCTCGTTGCGGCCTTTGGGGTTTCAAGCTGCAACTCTACGGATGGGATTGGGAAGCCAGGGCCTGTCTCAATCAACCCTGCCAGGCCTGCGCGGGCCGCTCCGGGCTCGATGGTGACGTTGCCTCCTTTGGTACTTGATACTGAGTTGAAAGCCATGGACGGGCGGCCCAT
>CAZVHN010000190.1:0-5197 GCA_964626895.1 uncultured Chloracidobacterium sp.
GAACCGGCTGTGCGGGCCTACACAGAAAAGCAACTCAAAGTCTGGAACGAGAAGAAGCACACTTTCCGTGCACGCATCTTCAAGCCCTTGCAACCTACTCTTGAACGTTGGGCTAAAGGTTTACAGAAACGAGCGGCAGCAGAAAAGAAGAAGACGGTCGCTTCGAAGTGAGGCGTGTCGGTTGAGTTTAGAGTTCAAGCTTTAGCTTGTGGCTTAGGTACCCCACAACCTAAAGGTTGAACTCTAAACTTCCGGCTCTCGTTGAAAGGGCCCACCAGAATCTATCAGTCCGACCCACCGTTATCGCTCTCGATACTCTCCGCCGCTGAGATGAGTGCTGCAGCGACATCTTCAGGATCTACATTGGCACGGCGGAAGCGAACTTCCAAGCTAAACTCTTTTCCAGGTGAAATATACTTGAAGGTGAAGGGCTTGGCATCGGGAGTGATCCGCGGGCCCATTTCCTGGCGTCTGACTTCCCTCGCATCATCGCGCGTTAGACCACGTGAGGCGATTTCCTTTGCCAGCCTCCTCATTCCATCGTCATCAGGCTGGCGCACGATTTGTAGCAACATTGACTTTGCTGACACGTCAGCCTGGCGACAGATTTCGCGGACGTCCGGAGGGATCGCGGCGACGGAAAGCGCCTCCGTGACCGTACTTCTGCTCTTCCCTACTTTGCGAGCAACTTCTTCGTGGGTGTAACCGAAGCGCTCGCACAGAGCCAGCAACCCATCGGCTTCTTCCCAAACCGTCAGGTCTTTTCGCTGCATGTTCTCAATGAGCGCAATCTCGGCAACTGTGCCTTCATCAACTTCCATTTCCACACATGGCACTTCCCGCAGTCCGGCTTGTCGCGCCGCTCGCCAACGGCGTTCGCCTGCGATAATCATCCATCGTCCCGTCGAGCGTGAAGGCTTGACCAGGAGTGGCTCCAGTACGCCTTTCTCTGCGATTGACGCTGTAAGCTCGGTTAGGTCACCAAACTCCGTACGCGGCTGCTCCGGGTTGGGATCGATTTTATCGACCGCTATCATACGACCCACGGCAGCAGGCTGTTGCTGCGACAGCTCCTCGACGTAGTGCGCGTCATGACGCATCTGAAGTCCAGTTGGCAGTCCCCTTTTAGACACGGCTCAGTACCTCTTCACAAAGTTTTGCATATTCCAGTGCCCCTGAGGAGTTGGGCGCGAAGCTAAAAATTGATTCTTTGTATGCGGGCGATTCTTCGAGCCTCACGCTCTTGGTGATCACAGTCTCAAACAACTTGGGCCCGAAGACGCGTCGAATTTGTTCGTGCACCTCGCGGGCAAGCGTAGTTCTCTTATCGTGTAAGGTAACAAGAACTCCCAGCAACTCGAGCTTTGGATTAGGGCGAGCTTTCACCTTCTCAATTGTCTCGAGCAGATCATCAGTACCTTCAAGAGCAAAATAGGACGACTGAATTGGAACGAGAACGTGCGAGGCAGCAACCAGGGCGTTCACGGTAATGAGGCCCAAGGTCGGCGGTGTATCGATGACTATGACCGAATACTCTTTCTTGAACGGCTCCAGACGATCCTTGAGGCGGAAAGGAGCGTCGAAATCACCAACCAACTTCGACTCGAGCTTTGCCAGACTGATTCGCGCCGGCACGAGATCCAGGTTCTCCACCGGCGTCCTATAAATAGACTGCTCCGCGGGGGCGTCGCCGTCCATCATCAACTCGTAGGCTGAACGCTCGACGGTAAGTGGGTCCAAGAATGAAATAGAACTGTTTGCCTGAGGGTCAAGATCTAGAAGCAGGGTGCGCTTTCCGAGCCTGGCGAATGCGGCGGCCAAATTGATGGCCGTAGTGGTCTTTCCTACGCCACCTTTTTGATTTGCGATCGCAATTAGCATTCGCTGCACGAGAGCATAAGGACAGTATTCCGTGGCAATTCCAAACTAAGCATCAATTTTCACCTGACAGTGTTCAAGAAGCTACTACAAATCACATCGGAAGATCGCCGGCTTCGCCAATCACATCCGGCCACTCTTCTTCACTAACTGCCGGCTCCTCGCCTTCCTCGGTGGGCACAGAGCTGCGAGAAGCCTTGATTACTTCCATGTCGACGTAGATCGGGCAATCAGCGCGCAAGGCAAGCGCAATGGCGTCGGAAGGCCGCGAGTCAAGAATCATTGGATTGCCGTCACTGGTTCGCATTTCGATAACTGCGAAGAAAGTGTTGTCCCTTAAACTGGTCACAACTACTCGCTCCACCTGAATTCCGAGTTCTATGATCAGATTGCGTAACAAGTCATGAGTCATAGGCCGAGGAGGAGCGATTTTTTCGATTTCCAGAGCGATGGCATTCGCTTCATAAGCTCCCACCCAAATTGGGAGCATAGTATCGCTTTCGATATCCTTCAAAATAATAATGGGAGTGCCACTATTCGGATCCATCATCAGAGCTCTAATCTTGACCTCGATTTCCATAAGCTCCATCCCTCTCTTGCTCTAAATCCCTCTCAGCACCCCACGCGGGCCGCCCGCGCGGAGACCCCGCATCTGCCGTCTCAGTTGAGTTGCTGGCCGTAGAGACTGTAGGACTTGGCTTCTGTTATTCGCACATTCAGAATCTCGCCCTGCTGAGTTGAGCCACCTTTGAAGTTAACAACCTTGTGGCAAGTTGAATGTCCCGTTAGATCCTTTTCTGATCGAGCGCTCCGGCCTTCAACTA
Source organism: uncultured Chloracidobacterium sp. (assembly GCA_964626895.1). Taxonomy (GTDB): domain Bacteria; phylum Acidobacteriota; class Blastocatellia; order Pyrinomonadales; family Pyrinomonadaceae; genus PSRF01. The sequence continues at coordinate 2,703 of CAZVHN010000190.1, forward strand.
ACACACTCACGGCTCGCCCCACATAGCCCTGATAGATCCTATTTTGTAGTTCGAATTGACGAGACTCAAGCTCCAGGAAGCGCGTCTTCTTTCGATTCTCAGGAACGTCGTCAACTAGCTTGGACGCCGGGGTGCCCGGGCGCCTCGAGTACTTAAAAATAAAAAGACCGTCATACTGGCATCTTTCAACCAGCTTCATAGTCTCTTGAAAATCTTCTTCCGTCTCACCCGGAAAGCCCACAATAATGTCGCTGGTTAACGACAGTCGCCGCTTGGAGTTCTTAATTGCATCTACTCTCCGAAAGTAGTCTTCAACCAGATGACCGCGACGCATAGCCTTCAAAATACGATCGCTGCCCGATTGAACCGGCAAGTGAACCCAGTCACAAAGATTTGAACTCTCTTCGATCGCCGCCACTATATCAGGATGAAAGTCTCTAGGAAACGACGTTGTGAATTTGATTCGGTCCATTCCCGTTTCGGCAACGGCCCTGAGCAGCCGGCAGAAGGGTGTCGCTCCTCTGCTCCGTTCAAGTCCCTCTTCCGATCTGGGCCTGTAGCTGTTTACGTTTTGGCCGATCAAGTGCGCTTCTTTGTAGCCCAGCTCCCGCAACCGTTTTAATTCAGCAACGATTTCTGTAGCTGTGCGACTCTTTTCTCGTCCTCTTGAATAAGGAACGATGCAGAAGGAGCAAAACTTGTTGCAGCCCTCGATGATCGGCACAAAAGCCACGAAAGGAGAATGTCTTTCAAACGGCGAGACGTCCCACGATTCGCCTTCCGCGCGCTCTTCAAGATCGATGACCGCTTCTTCCCCGTCCTTTAGGCGCTCGATCAAGGCAGAAATGCGATCTGTGGCGCGCGTGCCGATGATCATGTCAACGTCCGGGGCCTTAGCGAAAATTGCCTCCCCTTCCAGCTGCGCTACGCAACCCATCAGCCCGATCAAGGGTTTCTTGCTCGAGAGACTGCGGAGTTGTCTAATGCGTTTATATACCTTTTGTTCGGCCCGCTCGCGTACGGAGCAGGTGTTGACCAACACCACATCCGCAGCTTCAGCTGATAGTGTCAGATCGTAGCCGGCTTGTCGCAGACTCGTCGCCGCCCGCTCACTATCCGCGACGTTCATCTGACATCCCAACGTCTCTATGTAAACTGTGCTTTTCATTCCCGGATTCACTACATGACTGAACGCGGATTAGTCTATCAGAAATCCGTAGCCAGAGGCGATAGCACCTTCCTTATTGCAACGCGGATAATATAATGACTGTCCTTGACCACTCATTCTGCGACTAGTACTATCGCCCACGATTTTCCGTAACCCTAAGACAGTGAGAGAGGTTCCTCATCATGTCATTCAATAAAGTTATTCTCGTCGGCAACCTGGGTCGCGATCCCGAACTACGTTACACGCCCCAGGGTACGCCTGTTTGCAGCTTCACGATGGCCACAAACGAACGGCGCAAGGACAAGACCGGCGAGATGCAAGATCAGACCACCTGGTTTCGTGTAACTCTCTGGGGACGGCAAGCAGAAACTGCCTCACAATACCTCACCAAGGGTCGGCCGGTTTATATCGAAGGCAGGCTAAGGGTGGAGGAATGGACTGACCGTGACGGAAAGCCCAGGCACACTCTGGAAGTTCACGCGACCGACATGCAGTTCATTGGCGGCGGAAGAGGTGAAGAGGCTCCCGTTCCCAGACCGCCTGCCGGTGAACCGGTCCCGGAGCATGCGGTCCCGGAGCATGCGGACCCGTCTGACGACGATATTCCGTTCTAACTAAGTTGGAATCCGGCAGGAACTGAGCAACTCGATTGCGGCTAGGCTGTACCCCACCGACCAAACTGCCGCAGTTTAGCGAAGCGTTTTGCCAACCTGGCTTCCAGGCTGCTGCTAACGGCTTCTGCAAGTCGCTCGCTCAACGCTGAATCAAGAAACCGCGCTGCTTGATCATAATCCGTATGAGCTCCTCCGGGCGGTTCGCTAATGATCTGGTCCACAATCTTTTCCTGGAAAAGATTCTGCGCGGTGAGTCGGAGACCTGCGGCTGCGCGCTCCGCCTGGCTGGCATCTTTCCATAGAATCGCCGCGCACCCTTCTGGTGAAATGACTGAATAAACAGCGTTCTCCAGCATCATCACTTGATCCCCAACGCCAATTGCGAGCGCCCCACCTGACCCTCCTTCCCCGATCACAGTCACGATCACGGGTACTTTCAGTTTAGCCATTTCTCGGAGATTGTAAGCGATGGCTTCTGCCTGACCGCGCTCTTCGGCATCAATGCCTGGATAAGCTCCCGGGGTATCGATCAACGTCAGAATAGGGCGTCGAAACTTTTCGGCGAGTTTCATTGCCCTCAAGGCCTTGCGGTAACCCTCGGGTTTTGGCATTCCAAAGTTGCGATAACTGCGCTGCTTGGTGTCGCGCCCTTTTTGGTGGCCAATGACCACTACGGGCAGACCGTGAAAACGTGCCAGACCGCAGATTATCGC
>CAZVHN010000191.1:0-2520 GCA_964626895.1 uncultured Chloracidobacterium sp.
AGTCCTTCGTTTGTGCAAATGTTGGAGGTGGCCTTTTCGCGGCGGATGTGCTGCTCGCGCGTAGCCAGAGTCAAAACGAAACCGCGCTGGCCCTGCTTGTCGTAAGCCTCTCCCACCAGCCGGCCAGGAATTTGGCGCGCATACTTGTCGCGCGTCGCGAACAGACCAACGTAAGGGCCACCGAATGAGAGGGGCACCCCAAACGACTGTCCTTCGGCGATTACTATGTCTGCTCCGGCCGCGCCCGGCGACTTGAGCAACCCGAGCGACATTGCTTCTGTGACAGCGACGATCAGCAATGCGCCGGCGGCGTGGGCCTGTTCCGCAAGAGCGGCGACATCTTCGATGCAACCGAAGAAGTTTGGCGACTGCACAACTATGGCCGCGGTCTTGTCGTCGAGATGTGCAATGCTTGCCGGCACCTGGCCCGACGAGGGCTCAAAGGCCACGTGCTGGAGTTCGATACCAGCATGTTGCACGTAAGTATTTACGACTTCGAGATATTCAGGATGAATCGCTCCGCAAGCGATGACTTTTGACCGCTTCGTTACTCGCTCAGCCATCAATACCGCTTCGGCTAGCGCAGTTGACCCGTCATACATCGAAGCGTTTGCCACATCCATGCCGGTCAACTGGCACACGAGTGTTTGGAATTCAAAAATTACCTGGAGCGTGCCCTGTGATGTCTCGGGTTGATAGGGGGTGTAAGCCGTGAAAAACTCTGAACGGGAAATGATGTGGTCGACGATTGTGGGAATGTAATGAGAGTAAGCGCCGGCGCCCAGAAAGCTTGCTCGGTCGGATGCGGGATTGTTCGCAGCCATCCGCTCAAATCCCGCCAGCAGCTCAATCTCTGAAAGGGCTGCTGGAGTGTCGAGAGCCCGGGTTAAGCGTAATTCTTCTGGGATGGAAGCAAAAAGGTCGTCTGCCGAATTCAAGCCGATCTGGTGAAGCATCGCCGCTCGTTCTTCGGGCGAATTAGGAATATAGCGCAAGTTTACTCTGTCTCAGCTTTCGTGAAATCTTCGTATTCCGCAGCCGTCAAAAGGCTATCAACCTCGCCGGAATTCAACATGCGAACCTTGATCATCCAGCCTTCGCCGTAGGGATTTCCATTAACTTTTTCCGGCTCATCGTTAAGGGCCTCATTGACCTCGGTCACCGTGCCTGAAACAGGTGAGAACACTTCGGAAACGGCTTTTACAGATTCAACCGATCCGAAGGTCTCGTTAGCGGCAAATTCTTCGCCCACCTTTGGCAATTCCACATAGACGACATCCCCCAGTGAGTTTTGCGCATGGTCGGTGATGCCAACCACGGCGACGTCGCCTTCCACCCGTACCCACTCGTGATCCTTGCTGTAATGTAAATCTTCTGGGACGTTAGCCATGGTTCCTCCGTGGAATTCTAGATTGCCGATTGCCGATTTTTGATTTCAGTTATCGGCCCGGCGGTTTCTCAAATCAAAAATCACAAATCAAAAATCGAAAATCAACCGAAACCCCAACTCACCGCTCACGCTTGTAGAAGGGCGTCTTCACAATCTGCGCCGCCACCAGCCGCCCGCGCACGTCGATGTGAATCTGCTGACCTTCGCCGGCAAACTCCACCGAAACGTAAGCCAGGCCAATATTCTTTTTCAGGAAGGGCGCCGGACTTCCCGAAGTAACGCAACCCACTTTTGCCCCGTCAACAACCACTTCCTGTCCGTCGCGCGCGATACCGCGTTCCGTGATCTCGAAACCTACCAGCCTGCGCTTGACGCCCTCTTCCTTCTGTTTTGCCAACGCCTCGCGACCAACAAAATCGCCTTTGTTCAATTTGCAAATCCAGCCCAGGTTAGCTTCGAGCAGGGTCGTGGTCTCGTCGATCTCGTGGCCGTAGAGGGCCATGGCAGCTTCAAGCCGCAGCGTATTTCGTGCGGCCAGACCGCAGGGCAGCACGCCTTCGGGTGAGCCGGTATTACCGGCGTCGAGAATTTTGTCCCAAAGTTGCTCCGCTTTGCCGGCAGCGGCGTAAACCTCGAAGCCATCTTCTCCGGTGTATCCGGTGCGGGAAACGATCGCCGGTACGCCATCAACCTCCCCCTGGTCGAAACGGTAATACTTGATCTCCTCGAGAGGCAGATCGGTCAACTTCTGAAGGATCTTTAAGGCGTCTGGTCCTTGCAATGCCAGCTGGCAATACTCGGAGCTGACATTCTTGAGTTCGACTGATTCGTCGCGGGGCTGCGCGGTAATCCAATCCCAATCCTTGATAGTTGTGCCCGCATTGACCACCAGCGTTAACTGGTCGGCCGCAAACCGATAGACCAGGAGGTCGTCTATCACCGTGCCCTGTGGAGTTGTTAAGGCGGAGTATTGGGCCTGGCCGTCTATGAGCTTCGAGGCGTCGTTTGATGTGATGGAGTTGATGAACGCAATTGAGCCGGGGCCGCGCACGTCAATCTCACCCATATGCGAGACGTCAAAAAGGCCTGCGTGTGTGCGTGTGCGCAAGTGCTCTTCAATGGTGCCCGCG
>CAZVHN010000192.1:0-2353 GCA_964626895.1 uncultured Chloracidobacterium sp.
CTTCTTCGATCGCTTGATTCAGTTCTGCGCCGGCGGCCCACCGCTGCCTAATGGTCGAAACCAGCACGAGTCCGGTTAGCACAGATACGCCGGATACCGCGATAAAGCCGATTCCAGCCGAGATCGTGAACGGCATTTCGCGCAACCATAACGCGATGACGCCTCCGAGTGCGGCGAAAGGAGCGCCGGTAAAAACGATCAGCGAATCGCGCACTGAATTCGTGCTCAGATAGAGCAGGATAAAGATCAGTGCGAGCGCGACTGGGATCACGATCATCAAGCGCCTGGATGCGCGGATGAGGTTTTCGTACTGGCCGCCGAACTGGAAGAAGTAGCCCGCGGGCAGTTTGACCTGCTCTTCGATCTTTTGCCGAGCCTCCGCGACGAAACTGCCCAGATCGCGACCGCGAACGTTGGTCTGGATGACGATCCGCCGCTTAGCCCACTCGCGGTTGATCGTCGCGGGGGCTTCGATCTGTTGCACGCGGGCGAGGCGACCGATCGGGACTCGTTGCCCGTCGGGAGCCGGTAGTAAGATGCTTGCAACGGCCTCGGGGTCGATACGGTATTGCTCAGGCAGGCGAACCACGAGGTCGAAGCGCCGTTGGCCCTGCCGGATCTGCCCCACGGGAATTCCCCCGATCGCCTCGATCAGTTCGAGCACGTGCTTGGCGGCGATCCCGTGACGGGCGATGGCTGCTTGGTCCACCTTCACTTCAACGACCGGCAAACCGGTCAATTGTTCCGCCGATACATCCTCAGCCCCGGGAAGCCCCTCGAGGACCTCTCGAACTTCGGCTGCTTTCTCTCCGAGAGTCTTAAGATCATCGCCGAAAATCTTGACCCCCAGATCGGAGCGCACGCCGGCGATCATCTCGTTCATCCGCATCTCGATAGGTTGCGTAAACGTGATGTTCTGGCCGGGGAAGCCCACCAACTCTGCGTCCATCACGGCGGCCAGGTCCGATTGCGTCGTGGCGCGCTTCCATTGTTCGCGGGGCGTCAACGCCACGAAGACGTCGGTTACTTCCAGACCCATCGGGTCGGTCGACACTTCCGGTGTACCCGTTCGGCTCCAAACGTCGCGAATTTCGTCGGGAAACCGCTCCAGGAGGAACTTCTCAATCTGCGTGTTGTAGCGCATGGTTTCTTCCAGCGAGATTCCGGAAAGCCGAACGGCGTTAAAGACGATGGCCATCTCGTAGAGCCGGGGCACGAACTCACTTCCCAGTCGCGTTGCAAGGAACGTGCCCCAAGTCAAGATTGCGCCGCAGACGATGAGCGTGGCAACCCGAAACCGAAGCGCTAACCTTAACAGTGGCCGGTACAGCCCCTGTGCCCCGCGCACGACAAAATTCTCACGCTCCTTAATGTTTCGATTCAGAAGCAGACTTGACAGAACCGGCGTTAACGTAAGGGAGAAAATCAGCGAACTTAGCAACGCGAAGATGACCGTCAGCGCCATGGGTCGGAACAATTTGCCCTCGATCCCTTCCAGCAGCAGGATGGGCAGGTACACGACCATGATAATCAACTCGCCGAACATAGTCGGCTTGCGAACTTCGACGGCCGCGTCGCGGACGATTTCGATGATGGACCGCTTGTCCCGCTTGTGACCGAGTTTGCGGACGCTGTTCTCGACGCTGATCACGGAGCTGTCCACGACCAGACCGAAGTCGATGGCGCCCAGGCTGAGCAGGCTGGCGGCAATCCCAACGTGGAGCATCAAGTTGAAGGCGAACAGCATCGCCAGGGGAATGGCGAGTACGACGATCAGACCGGCGCGCAGGTTCCCCAGGAATATGAAAAGCACGGCGACAACAAGCAGGGCGCCCTCCAGGAGGTTTCGCTTGACCGTGGCGATGACCTTGTTGATCAGTTCCGTCCGCTCGTAAACGACTTTGACCACCACGTCCGGCGGGAGCGACTTTCGGACTTCGGCGAGCCGCTCTTCCAAGCGTCGAGTGACGACGTGGGCGTTCTCGCCCATGAGCATGAAACCAAGCCCATGGACCACCTCGCCCAGACCGTTGGCCGTCACTCCGCCGCGGCGGAGTTCGTGACCTTCACGAACGTCGGCCACATCGTGGATATGGATGGGAACGCCGTCGTGTGCGGTGATCACGATGTTGCCGATCTCCTCCTCGTTGGTCGTTAGACTTACGCCTTGGAGGAGGTGCGACTCGCCGGCGCGCGAGATGTTCCGCCGCCGACACTCAGGTTGTTCTCCTGGAGCGCATCCAGTACGTGGCCAAGGGTTAGATTGTACTTAATCAGTCGGTCGGGATCGGCCAGCACGTGAAATTGTTTCCGCTCTCCGCCCCAGGTGTTGATCTCCGCGACACCCGAAACT
>CAZVHN010000193.1:0-5819 GCA_964626895.1 uncultured Chloracidobacterium sp.
AAAGTGAAAAACTGAGCGCGATAAGCATCAACAACACCGCGAAGGCCGCAGACGTTGAGAGCCCGAGCGCACGGGCCGGCAGGGCGATCGCGTAGGCAGGAAAGAACTGGATCGAATAGGCAGACTCGCCCAATGGCGCCCCGGGTTGATCCTGTTCACCGGTATATGGATTACTACTGCGAGGACGACCAGTGCGCAGAGAATTTACGTAGGCCGCGTAGATCAGCTCGTCACCCTGCAGATACGCGAACGAACCATTCCAATCATTGCCGCGTATCAAGCGCAGATGGACGACCGGATAGATCGCCAGGAGCGTCATGACTACAGCGGGCCCGGCTGCCCACAACCATCGCGATGCTTTGGTTGACATTACGAGGTGAATCCTAATCTCCTTAGCCTGCTATGGGCCAACGCTCACGCGTGACTGAATCGCTTTTTCCATCTCAGGAAAGGTCGCTCAATCAAATAGAAGGAAAAACTTGCGATCGCGAATGACAACACGACCGCGACAACGATCTGTTTGCACGTCGGCTGCTCAGCCTTGCCAAAGACCAGGCCGCGCACAGGCCAATGCCAGAGATAAAGCCCATATGAAATGCGGCCAACCCAGGTTAAAGGCTTGAAGCGCAAGACCGCCGTGGCTAGCCCGGCAGGCCATGAGACCAAAGTCAAAAGCGTCACGGCAATCCCGAGCGCGGCGAACGAAAGCCCACCGACGTAAAGCAGTGGATTGTCATGCTTTGTGGTGAGGACAAGAAAGACGATAAAGAGAACCGAGGCCAGCGCGACACATTTCATCAACACTTCCAGCCACCTGGATTTCGGCAGCAAGTTCCAGGAAACCAAGCAACCAACCAGACAGCCCATTAGCAGTCCGTCCGCATGCGTATCCGTCGCGTAGTAGAGTCGCCGCACCGACGCGCCGGCCTCCCAAAGCAGCGTGCGATTAACCGCGATGGAAATGATTCCCAGAACGAGAGCCATGAATATCCAGTTCCGATTCAATTTGAAAGCCAGAAGCAGACTGAGAATCAGCGGCCACACCAGATAGAACTGCTCTTCGACCGCGAGCGACCAGGTTATGGCAAGAATGCCGGTCGGAAAATCAGGCTTGAGGGCTATGACCCAGTTCGAAACGTAAGACAACGTCAAGGCGATGCCCAGGTAGATCTCGCGCGCATTTTCCTTTTTCAAGAAAACGAAAGCGTAAACGCCGAGCAGCAGCAGGTAAGTAAAGAGCGCCGGTCCCAGCCTCAATGCCCGCCGAACATAAAAATCTTTCAAATTGATCGAGTGGTGATGGAACCACTCCTCGAGTAACAACGAAGTGATCAGAAAACCGCTCAGGACAAAGAAGATGTCGACGCCAAAATACCCCCCGGGCAACAGCGCGGGCGTAAAGTGCAGACCCAGAACCAGCAGGATGGAAAGCCCTCGGACCCCATCCAACTCTGGGAGATAGCCAAGAGAGAATTCGAAACTTGTTGCTGGAGCGCTGGGCGGCGGGGACACAAGGCAGGCTACAGCACGACGACCGCGCCTGTAAATAATAATCTTCTTAATGTGCAGCCTAACCACACGAGTGCCGGAGCGAGCGCGTACTGGTGCAGTTTGGTGTGGCACGCGCATCTTGCGCGTGTCTTCACGGGCGGGACGCCCGTGCCACTTCTTCAAACTGCACCACTACCAGCGAGCGCCCGGACCCATGTTGCCTCACGTAAAAACCCACTTGAAATGAGACCTTTACGCGATACCCACTGAACCATTAAAGTGTCAGGACGTCTTCCTGTGTTAATAACTGAAGGTGGGGATAAATTTATCATCTATGGAGTACCAAACTGACGTGCGCAAAACGCCACTTGAAAGCAAACGCGGTAAGAGATTGCTTGCCGCTTTTTTGATACTGACCGCGTCGATCTTGTTTTCATGCTCACGCAAAGGACAAGATGCATTGGCCCCTGCGGTCGACTCGCCCGACGCTGCGCCTCCCGCGGCCAGGAAACTCTTCAAGACTGGTGAAGCAGTGCCGGCCGGCTACCTCGGTTACAAGGTCTATGGCTCCTGGTTTACCGATCATCTATCCACTCGGGGCGGCGCCGGGAAGTCGCCCGCCAGTTATCTATATGTCGACCTGAGCGTGGTAAACACGGACAAGAAGGAAAGGCCCGTCGGTCCGTTAAAGCTGATAGATGAAGAAGGCAGGGAATCCGACTTGAGTGAGAAAGCCTCGACTGCTGAACAGAGCCTGGGGCAAATTGGAAAGTTAGCGCCCAGCGTGAGCAAGCGGGCGTTTGCGATCTTTGAAGTGCCCAGTGGTCATCAGTACAAGCTGAAGATTCAAGGCTTTTCCGCCGGGGATGAGGTGACGATCGAATTGACACCGGCGGCGGCCGCGCCGAAGTAGGTTGTCACCGGATCTGAGCTTGAAGTTTTGACCGAAATGATTCGGAGCTGAAATAACTAAGGCGGGAGCGAGGTCAACCTCGTTCCCGCCTTACTGATTACCGGTCCGGTGATGTCAAATACCTCAGGGCACTAGGGACAAACAGCGCCCATCGACTCCGAGAGCTGAATCGAGCCAAGATCGGCAAACTGAGCCGAGTTAGTGCGAGAGATGGTCGCCTCGATCCAGTAAACGTTTTGCAAGAAGTCAAAATCGAATGGCCCAGTACCGGTAACAGTCGTGAACGAAGTACCCGCACCCGGCAAGATATTGCTATCAAACGCAAGGACGAGCGTGTTCCCACCCGTCAGAACATTCGTGCGCCTGATCTCGACAAGAACCCTAGCCCCAGTGGTAGTACCGTCAGAATCGCGGTAGCGGATTCTGATTATTGACTGGGTTGCCGGACAAAACGGGTTCATCCCGTCCACGGCAGTAATGCTATATCGGGCCCGAATCATGCCGGTCGTCCCTGGTTTCAGCGTCAGGATGAAGTTATTTACTTGGGTGTTGGACAGACTGTCCTCGTCAAGGGTTCCCGCCGAGGCTGCGGTTGTCCAGGCCCGGGTAACCGGAAGCACTATCGTGCCATAGGGCGAGGCCCCGTCCACTGTCCACACAACATTGCTCTGGGGCTCAGATTGAGACTGGGCCTTCGCCGCCTTATTCAGTGGGCCTAAGACTGCGAGAGTCAGCGTCAATAGCAGAGCAAGAACGACGATTACCGAGGGATGTTGGTTATCTCTTCTGTACACTTGATCCTCCTCAAATTGATCCCGCTATTCCATTAGCGTTAGGGGCGAGCCGCACCGGCCCTTCCCGGATTTGCACTGAGCCAAAATCGGCATCTTCCCGCCGCCTTTATGGACATGCGGCGCCGGCGGCCTCCCAGATCTGGATTGAGCCGAGATCGGATAGTGCGCTCGCGTCACTCTTGAAAACCGTTGCCTCGATCCAGTAAATATTGGTCGCGAAGTCGAAATCAATCGCCGGCAAGTCAGTAGCAGTGGTAAAAGAGCCTGATCCACCGCGGCCATTGCTGCTGAATGTGTAGATAATGCTATTGCCACCGCTGGCGATACTAGTCGTACGGATTTCGAAGGAGACCTGGCCGAGGGTGCCACCATTGTCGCTGTTTCTGTAGCGAACTCTGACGACAGACTGGGTGGCCGGACAGAAAGATGAAGCGCCGTCCACAGCCGTAATGTTGTAACGAATGCGAACCGAGCCAGTTGCCGCGGGCAGCAAAGTAACGCTGAAATTCTTCAATTGAACGATGGCCGCGCTGTCTTCATCAACCGTCGCCGCCGACGTGGCCAGTGTGAAGGGCCTGTCCGGCGGAATCTGGGCATTGGCTACAGCGGGACCCAAAACCGGCAAGACTAAAATCGCTGCCGCGATTAATACCGCTGCCGCGATTAATACCGCAGCCCTGATGCCGCCCAAACAACAATTCCGTCTCATACTCAATCCTCCTCTTATACAGAAAACCGGTTGTTCAAAAATAGCAAGACTAGTTTGTAGCGACTGTTCAACTTGTATTCTTCAATGCCGCTGGACATTTCCGAGATCTCGTGATCTTGATGGTCGCATCGAAGAAGCTTCGATCAGTAGCCGAGTTTGATTTTGGGGCTCCTGCTCTTGCCGAGTGGTAGGACAGTAAACCAAGGCAACGCAACCTCATTCGAGCAAATGACGTTGCCAATCCTGTCGTCCCTCATTTTTCTGCAAGAGAAGCACGGAAAACCTAACACCTATCAACCGGAAATGTCAAAGAAATTTTTGCCTTAAAAGCTGAACTTACTGGAGTTCTCCCGATCCCAGTGAAAACCGGATCCGAGGTTTCCGCACGAGCGTCAACCCTGCTCCGGAGCGACTGAAGCGCTCGCACCCTGTGCCGAATCGCGGGCCTTCCGTCGCAAGAGCCTGACCGCGTGGTAGGCAACAAAACAAAAGGTAATCAGGCTAGCGCAACTGGTGGCTAGCGCGATGCCCGGGACGCCCATCACCCGGATGAAAAGAACGTCCAGAACAATGTTCAGGCTTAGGCTAATGGCGGCTGCCCACAGGATAACCCGGCTGGCCAGCAACGAGGAAAGCAACCGGCTGATCAGAACGTTTCCCAGATAAAATGGTATCTGAAGCGCATAAAGCGCCTGAACATGGGCGACCAGTTGTGTGTCTCGTGCTCGGAACGACCCTCTCTGAAACAACAATTGAACGACCGGCACGGCCAGGACGAACAGCAGAATCACGACCGGGATGCTCAAGGCCAGCAGTAGCAGCAGGTAACGCTTCAGGGTGTGCTGGACACCGCGCCAGTCGCCGCGGGCAACCATCTTGGAATAGTAAGGAGTAATCGCGGACCCCAGTGCCGCACCCGCCACCGAGAGCACAGTTACCACTACGCGATCTCCGTAATTCAACGTCGCGACGCTGCCCGGAGGCAACATCGCCGCCAACGAGCGATCAGCGACGGCAGATCCGCTCCGTAACAAGTTGGCTCCCATCCGCGGGCCGAACTGCTTTCTGACCTGTCGTAAGTGAGGATCAAAACCGTGCCATCTGGGCCGCAGCGAGATGCCCCGCAGCTTGAGAGCAATGCCCAACAGCATCATCTCGAATCCCGCGCCGATCACCATGCCGACAGGAAGAGCGAAGATCGAGTCCCTCTTTATGAACAGCACTATCACGGTGATCGCCGGTGTAATAATCGGCGCCAGTGCTACTAACGCGAAACGTTCACCAGCGTTGAGCACCGCGCCCCAGATGTTAGCTACGCCGCTCAGAACAATTAATGGCGAGACAACCCAGAGCAATTGAAAGGATAGATCCAGTTTTCTTTGATTGAATCCGGATGCAATCCAGGGCAGATAAAAGCGGCCAGTTACAATGATGAAGACCGTAATCAGAATCAGCAGCAGCAGACTCCAAACCGTAGCTCCGGACAAGAGTCGCTGCGCTGCTTCCTTGCCATCTATTTCCCTTACATTGATGTACGTTGGGATCAGGGCAATGTTGAATGAACCCGAAACTACGTTGACCGCCAGCATTGGGATGAGAATGGCGACGAGAAATGCTTCGATTGTTGAGCCGGTACCAAAGCGGCGAGCAACCAGGAGTTCCTTGGCAATGGCTGCCATTTTCACAACCGAAGCGAGCACGGCGATCGTGGCGACCGCGCGAAAGACCTGACGATTCGTCGAGCCGGTGGTAAATCTTCTCCAGAAGCCAAGATATCGCTTCCCGAGTTTGCTGTCTGTCAGTGGCACAATTAGTGGTGGTGTCAAATATAATCGTGGTCGAATGATTTCAGAATTAAGATTCGATTTGAGATCTCAGATCTGAAATCTCAAATCTCAGATTTCAAATCTCA
>CAZVHN010000194.1:0-6023 GCA_964626895.1 uncultured Chloracidobacterium sp.
CTTTCATCCACGAGTTTGGCGCAACGGATCTGATCGATCCTCACGACGAAATCAGCATGTACTGGGGTTGGGCGTTTACCTGGGACGGCGCGGCGGCCAAACTCGATAAGGGCCCGGCTCGCATTTCTATCGACATCGAGAAAGCAGCGCGTGCGCGGCGACATGTTGACGCCGTACTCATCACCAACGACCTCGCTTACGTGCCCGAAGGACGTCGGAAGCCCGACTTCGCCGGCATGCGATATCTCCACCAGTGGTCCACAGCGCGAACTCCGATGACGTCGCTGCTGTCGGCAAGCGGCGACACATCTATTCCCGCTGCCTGGCAGCGCCCCCGGATCGCCGGCCGCGATTTCCTGATGCCCTGGAATATCAGCAAGGAATTTTGGCCGCTCTACGACAAGCCCGCTGCCGAGCGCCCGCTCTATCCGTTTCATGCAGAACCTATCGATCAGTTTGTCGCGAAGTACAAGGGAGAGCGGGATGTGCCGATCTTCGCTTCGAGACTCGTCGTCCCGGTGGTCTACATACCAAACCTGCCGGAGTATTTTAGAGAGGGCAGTCCGTTTCTCCGGTATCTGCGCGAAACCAAGGCGCCGTTCGCCATTCTGATCAATTACGGTGCGGCACAATTTCCGGAAGAGGAAGGAGCACGTGCCTGGAAGTTGCTCAGTGGGGAACTGCGCGATCAGTTTCTTGGATGGGTTTCGGGAGAGAGCGTGGGATACGTCTGGGAGTCGGCGGTAAAGGACCTGAAGACTTCTCCTGCCATGTCGAGGAAAGAATTGCTCGAAGCCTATCGAGTGTTTTATACGAATGCGCTCGATAAGAAGTGGGGCTCGATGTTTCAGACCCAGACCGGGCCAATGTGGGACAAGCTGATTCCGGCCCAATCAACTTCCAGCACGTCGTTCGCGCACGCCCTGGCTGAATGGGGAGTGCGTCTGCTCGGAATGGAGACTGCTGCGGTGCAGCCGATGGTTGCCATGCGCATCGCTTTCACGCGCGGGGCAGCGAGACAGTATGGCGCGGCGTTTCTTTATTACCACGCGCCAAATTTTGGCGACACTGCCACCACCTTCACGCTCCAGCAAAACTTCGCCGGACCTAACAATTTCTTTCACTCACGTTACGGAGCGACGATGGGGCCGTCACTTTCATGGTATCGCAAGAGCTATTACCTCTATTACATGGCAGGCGCGTCGGCGATCTATCTGGAACAGGGCTTCGATCAGTTTTTCAAACCCGGCCCGGGCGAACATCCTTTTCAACTGAACCCTCTAGGCCGCATCACGGATGAATTCATGCGCTTCGCGGAGAAGCACCCCGACCGGGGCACGCCCTACACACCGGTAGCTTTCCTGCTCGATCCGGCACACGGGTTTGAGATGACCGACTATCCGCACTGGCCTTTCGGCGTCTCACAAATCAGCCGCGGCGATCGTGCGTTGCGAGAATTATTCGGTGTCGCCTATTACCCGGGACTTGTCGTCGAAGGCGAACCGGCCACCGCCGATCGCCAGGTCTTCGTCAACGGCGTCTTCGGCGACATCTTCGATGTGCTCGTCTCCGCATCTCCGCGTCTCCCTATCTCCTCGTCCCCTCTTTCCAATTACCGCGCCGTCGTCGTAGGCGGCCACATCGACTGGACCAACGATTGGATCTTCAAGCTCAAAGACTACGTGCGTAACGGTGGTACCGTCGTCCTCAACTCCGCTCAGGTCAAAGGCCTCCCCGAACAACTTTTCGGCGTCCGTCTGATGCCCACCACCGCCGAGGCCGACACCGCCCGTTGCCTCTCCCCCGGCGAACAACCACAGGACCTCGGCGGCCAGATGTTTCGTTACACCAAGCTCGAACTCAAGGGAGCAACTACGCTAATCGCCACGCCGAGCGGCGATCCACTCGTCACTGTCAACAAACTCGGGAAGGGAAGCCTCATCTTTTCCGCCTTACCGGATCTCCTCGGCGCCGACGAGCGCGTCACGCCCTTTGCTGCTCACATGCTCGCGCACGTATTCTCCGACGCTACTCCGGTAAAAGTCCGCGGGGACGTAGAATATCTCATCAACCGCACCAACACCGGCTGGGTCGTTGCACTCTTCAACAACAAAGGCGTCCACAAACCCCAACAAGGCCTGGCCCAGGTCGACCGCAGCGCCTTTGTCGCCGCCACAATTACCATCCCCGGCCAACTGATCCGCACGGCCACCAACTGGATCACCGATA
Organism: uncultured Chloracidobacterium sp.; assembly: GCA_964626895.1. Taxonomy (GTDB): domain Bacteria; phylum Acidobacteriota; class Blastocatellia; order Pyrinomonadales; family Pyrinomonadaceae; genus PSRF01. The sequence continues at coordinate 2,230 of CAZVHN010000194.1, forward strand.
GACCAGTGGACGTGAAGAAGACCGGCGACGTCGCCGTCAGTATTCCCCCCGGCGGGATCGCCGTCGTCGAACTGAAGTAGCGTCCCTACGCGAACGCTAGCTCTCCGCGTCTCCGTGTCTCCGCGTCCCCGCGTCGTCCTCTCCGTCACCCGCCTCCCCAACCTCGGAGTTCGCCCCAGCACCCTAGCCCTCGTACCTTCATCCGGCTATAATCCCTTGGCTCGCACACCAACTTCTATTCTCGCAAGGAGGAATCCCTAGTATGCGTCGCTACCCTTATCTTTTTGCCCTTCTTCTGGCAGTTCTCTGTGGTGCACTGCTTCTCGCGCCATCGCGTACTCGCGCCATCACTTATGGCTTTGTCGATACCAACAACGCTTACAGCAACGCTGGCGCATTCATTGTCAAATCGCCTTCGACAGGACAGATTTTCCCGATCTGTTCCGGCACTCTAATCACGCCCAACGTTTTCCTGACCGCCGGCCACTGCACTTCCTTCTTCACAAGCAACCTGGCGCCGCGTGGTTTTACAGCCTACGCCAGTTTCGACGGTTCAATCCCCTTTGGGAGTTTGACAACCAACAAGACGAAACTGATTGCGGCAAGCTTTGTGGTGACTAATCCTAATTTCAATCAGAGCCAGAGCGATTCGGGCGATATCGGCGCGTTGATACTGGCGTCGAACGTTCGCGCGACTCCCGCTACGCTGCCGGCGTGTGGTCTGCTCGATCAGCTTGCAGCGCAGAACGGCTTGCGGGATGCTGTATTTACACCGGTAGGTTATGGACTGCAGAACCGCGTAGTTGGCGGCGGCGTGCCATTCTTTCAGGACGTGAACCCGATCCCCCGAATGTTTGCATTCTCCAGCTTCAATTCGCTGAACGGCGGTTACATACGCCTTTCGCAAAATCCATCGACCGGAAACGGCGGAACCTGCTTTGGCGATTCGGGCGGACCAAACTTCTTGACGGTAGACGGTCAACAGATACTTGCTGCAATCACTATCACAGGTGACGCCGTGTGCCGCTCAACGAATGTCGATTACCGTTTAGACACGGCCTCGGCACAAGCCTTCTTTGCCTACGTGAACGCCATCTTCGGCACCCGGATTCCCATTGTCTGCTAATGCTGGGAAGGTCCGGTCGCTACCGCTCGAGCGTCTCCAGGCCCAGGGCGCCCTCCGTGACGGGCCAGTCGGAAATCTTTCAAGTTGATTTCGCATTTTTCAGACTGACCGGTCAAACGACCACCGACTATACCTCAGACGCCCGGGTGTCTTTTCAACAAGTGCGACAAGAGAAGAGTTTAGCCGGCTTGGGGCAATTAAGGTCCCAGGGGGCACGCCGATTGCTGAGACAGTCCACGGCCCTCGTTTGAAAACCTCTCTCCTCATTCTTATCGAAACCCTCTCCTATAATCCGGCAGTCACACCGACTGTTCGGTATCAAGAACCACAGAAGGTGAACTATGAAAAAGGTCGCTGTGAAAAAACTGGATTTCTCAGATGCGGTTTCAAACCTGGCGGTGCTTTCCGCGGTTGTAGTGGCGTCTCTTCCATTGCTTCTCGGCGACCAGCTTGTCGTAGTCGTCTCCAACATCGTAACGGAAGGTGAAAGCGTGATTCAGGGATTTGCAGACTCTCTTATGAAGTTGCTCAGTTAGGGAGGCAGGAGCAGGAGGCAGGACTCAGAAGTAGCCCGACTGTTAAGGAGGGCTCCTCAAGACACCTGGAAGGGTCCACCAGATCTGCGAATGGCGACGCCGAGCCCTCCTTAACAATCGGGCTACTGCCCCGATCACGCCCGATACTGCATTCAACTTTTTTGGGCTACTGTCACAAGTTGGAGACCCAATTCCAAAAGGACGGCTCAAGCTCCGCTGAATTGCAGGTAAGGAAGGCGGACCCTGTCCCCGCTCTTACGACGAAAACAAAAATCGTATAGACCAACCGTTCAAATTCATTCTCACTCTCCAAAAGGAGCTTCCTCACACGGCTCGCAAATGGTAGAAGCTAAATCTTCCAGGCGTTGCTGAGTGGCTTTCGAGCTTGAGGCGGGGACAGGGTCCGCCTTCCTTACCTGCAAATTACCGAAGGTCCGGTTTGGGTTTTCACACGATCTCTAATGCTCGCCGTCGTGGGCTGCGACGCTCTTCGTTGCCAGCCCCGTGGTCCCCGCGTCCCCCTATCCAATTTGTAGGGGCCGTCCCTCCGTGGGCGCCCCCCGGTCACGGTACAAGGGCCTCTGGTCGGTGCAAGGGGCGCCCACAGAGGGACGCCCCTACAAGTATTTACAGGTCGAATCGGTCCTCCACGCTGTTTTGCAAACAGCGTGTCCCAGATCATGCAAGACATCAGTTGCGCCTGACATTCGATACGAGAGGGAATAGCGCGACGCTATACGAAGAGCGGCCTTTTTATGCGGATCCTTCGCGGTGGACAAGGATAGCACTCAGGTACAGCATGGGCTCATCACTCATTACTCATATAATCACTCATCACTGAGTGGCAAGCCGCTGGACGCTAAGTTGGGTCATCGCTATTATTACTTCTATGAAAATTCGCCTGATAGTCGAAAAAGACCCTGAGACTGGCCGGTATTCCTCCGTCTTTCCTGAACTGCCAGGCTGCGCGTCAGCGGGCGACACTGAGGAAGAAGCCATCGCCAACGCCCGCGAAGCTTTGGAGCTGTGGTTTGAACCGAACGAGATACCAGTGCCCGAAACCGCCAGATTAATTGAAGTCACCGTCTAATTGGCCAGCGCCTACCCATTTGCAACGCGAAGCATGTCATTCGCGTCTTGTGCCGGCACGGCTTCGAGAAAGTGGCACAAAAGGGCAGCCACCAGAAATAGGCGCCACCCCAATGGCCGCCAGGTAATTGTCGCGGATCACGGCAGCAAACTCATCCCCATCGGTACCCTGAAAAGCATCATCGAAGGCAGCAAATTGAGCGTCGATGATTTCCGCTAACGATCCTCCTTCCACCACCGCAATGAGTCTTCGATATTCTGAAGATACCTTGGTTGAACAACCAGCCATCGAGTTGTTTAGGTACTAGTCTCCGGGGCAGTAGCCCGACTGTTAAGGAGGGCTCCTCAAGTCACTTGGAAGAATCCTCCGGATGTGCGAATGGCGATGCCGAGCCCTCCTTTTTCATGAGGCTGCGCCTCATGAAGCGGAGGCGTACGGCAAAGCCGCGAGCCGCGGTCTTCACGCTGAAGGCGTGACATATAGTAGCCAGGGGCAAAGCGAAGCGACGCCCCTGGATCTCCAGCCCCCTATGATTCTTCGCCCTGAAAAGGGGCGACATATTCCGCGCCTTCAGCGCTTCAAACATATTCCACCAACACGTACCTGGGCCGCTGGCCCAGGCTTTTACATTTCGCGCCTTTGGCGCTGGCTCCGCGCGACTGCACCGGCGCGATCGTGATTTGATCTAAGCGATCCCGAGATTTATCAGCAAGTCAGAGCGGATTATGAGCTCGTTCGAGAAACGATTATTCGAGATGGGTTTTCTGCTTTGAGTGGTTCGATGGGTGTTCTGGTACAACCGCGTACTAAGGGGCCGGGTCATGGAAGCGTTTCGCGTGCGTTCTATGCCAGAGTCTCCGTTTGTGGCTCGCATCCTCGGCGACGGCTATCACATACCTCTCCCCGTTGTGACAAAATAAGCATCTACGGACGCTCCAGCAATTGTCGCCTCGGCTTCCATCAGAACGGAGCGTCACCTTCACCAAAGGCGTCATCACTTGGTTCGTCCACTTGGGGCAGCCCCAGTAGCCAGTTATGCCTT
>CAZVHN010000195.1:0-4401 GCA_964626895.1 uncultured Chloracidobacterium sp.
CGGGAAATACCGCGGGCGAAATCTGAAGAGCCCGCCATCCATGCAGGTGCGGCCGACATCGGATCGGCTGCGCGAGACTCTGTTCAATGTCATAGCTCCACGACTCGAGGGTACCCGTTTTCTCGATCTCTGCGCCGGTTCGGGAGCGATTGGCATTGAGGCGCTGTCGCGTGGCGCCGCGCACGTCACCTTCGTCGATCGCTCGCGAAAGATGTGCGGCCTGGTTGAATCGAATTTGGATCTGGTTAGAATTCCGGAAGATGAAACTGAGGTCGTGCAGTCGGAGGCGGAGGAATTTCTACGGAGGTCCCTGGCGCGACGAGGAAGAGCGGGACAACACCCTCGCGAGGAACCGTGGGATTTGGTTTACTTCGACCCGCCCTATGCAACCGACTACTTAGTCGTGCTGAAGCTGTTCGGCGAACAGACGGGGAGTCTGTTGGCTGAGGCAGGCTTGCTGGTAGTCGAACATCACCACAAGAAGGAGCTGCCGGAACAGGTTGGCAACATTAGCCGGCAGAGAGTTCTCAAACAAGGTGACTCGGTGCTCAGTTTCTATGAAGGGGTGACGGGTATTGTGGAAGGTTGAAAGACCGTGCAACTGAGGCGCGCGAGCGCAGTGCGCGGGGCGGTAGCCCGACTGTTAAGGAGGGCTCGGCAAGATGCGTGAAGGGCGAGCTGGTTGTTCGCGCCGTATGGAGAGCGGGGTGTGTTGAGGGGCCCTCCTTAACAGTCGGGCTACTGCCCCGGAGCCAGTCTGCTGTTAGAATCTAAACCATGCTCGTACTCGGAATCGAAACTTCATGCGACGAAACCGCCGCCGCGATTGTGCGTGATGGCCGGGAAATCGTTTCGTCTGTTATTTTCTCGCAGATTGCCACACATGAGCGTTTTGGCGGCGTCGTACCCGAGCTGGCCTCACGCGAACACCTCGATAAGATTGTACCAATAGTCGAGGAAGCTTTTGTGCGTGCGAAGATAGAGCCTGAGAACATCGAGGGTCTTGCAGTAACCGTAGGGCCGGGACTTGTTGGGTCGCTGCTGGTGGGAGTTTCTTATGCCAAGGCGATGGCCTTTGCGTTACAAAAGCCGCTTGTGGGAGTCAATCACATTGAAGGTCACATCTATTCGGTAGCCTTCGAGAATCCGCCTGTCGAATACCCGGCGCTTGCCCTAATCGTTTCCGGCGGCCACACGAACCTTTTCCACATTCCAGAGCCTGGCAAGTATAAGGTCCTCGCGCGCACGCGAGATGACGCAGCGGGCGAGGCTTTTGATAAGGTCGCCAAGATGCTGGGCCTCGGTTATCCCGGTGGGCCGATCATCGAGCGGCTGGCACGTGAAGGTAATCCCCGCGCGGTGAAGTTCGCAATTCCACGGATGGGTGACGGTCTCCCGGATTTCAGTTTCAGTGGCTTGAAGACTGCCGTTACAAAACACGTGAGGGAAACAGGATTGCGGCCGGTCAGCAACGGTATGGAACCATCGCAAGGAATAAAAGACCTGGCCGCAAGTTTTCAGAGCGTGGTAGTCCGCTCGTTGGTGGGAACGATGGAGCGAGTCGCGAAAGAGTATCGACCGCGGACGCTAATAGTCGCGGGCGGAGTCGCCTGCAACGAAGCATTGAAGGCCGCGTCGTCAGGCGCGGCGACGCGCCTGGGCGTGCCCGTCTACTTCCCTTCACCACATCTCTCAACAGACAACGCCGCCATGATTGCTGCCGCGGGAACGGTCAAACTCCAGGCTGGCGAACGCGCCGATCTCGATCTAAACGCCGACGTGACGCTACGACTGCAGAATATCGATCTGGAAGGCGAAGCGCTGAAGCGCGCTGGTGTACGCTACCGGCTGTGAGCGCCAACTTGTAACGTTAACCAAAGATGTCGCGGACTTTGTCGACCAGTCCGCGGTCTTCCAGGTCTTTGCTCTCGACCGTTGCCAATTGCTCCAGCAGCTTCCGCTGTTCGCGCGTCAACGACGTTGGCGTAATGACAGTAGCTGAAACGAACAGATCACCCCGGCCACGCCCTCCCAGCGCCGGCATGCCCTTGCCCTTTAAGCGAAAGACTGTTCCGGTCTGAGTGCCCACTGGAATTTTCAGTTTCTCTTCATCATCTAAAGTCGTGACGGTAATATCCGCGCCGAGCGCCGCCTGAGCAAAAGTTATGGGCACAGCGACATATAAATTACTTCCCTGGCGCTCAAACCGCTCATGTTCTGCCACGTGGATTACAACGTACAGATCCCCGGCTGGTCCGCCGCTGGTTCCGGACTCCCCTTCCCCTTGCACACGCAATCGAGATCCAGTCTCAACTCCGCCGGGGATCTTTACCTCCATCTGTTTTTCGCGTTCGACCCGACCCGATCCCTTACAGTCAGCGCACGGACTGTTAATAGTCCGGCCAACTCCGCGACAGGCGTGGCAGGTACGGGCTACCGAGAAGAAACCCTGCTGATACCGCATCTGTCCAGCGCCACCACAGGTGTTGCAGGTTTCCGGTTCGGTTCCGGCTGCTGCGCCGGATCCCTTGCAAGTCTCACAACTCTCGGCGCGCGGAATTCGCAACTGAGCGGTCATTCCATCAGCCGCTTCTTCCAAAGTGATCTCCAGGTCGTAGCGCAAGTCGGCGCCACGCTGGGCTGATGAACCTCGGGTTCCGCCACGTCCGCCACCGAACACATCGCCAAATCCAAACAGGTCCCCCAAGATATCTTCAATGCCACCAAAACCAGGCGCTCCCCAGCCTGGACCAGCGCCACTCGACACTCCCGCGTGGCCAAAGCGATCATAGCGTCGGCGCTGCTCCTGATCGGCAAGCACGGAGTAGGCTTCCGCAGCTTCCTTAAACTTTTCTTCGGCGGAGGCGTCGTTCGGGTTCTTGTCCGGGTGATAACGCATCGCCAGTCGCCGGTAGGCGCTCTTGATTTCCTGATCCTGTGCGGTGCGGCTTACGCCCAGTACCGCGTAATAGTCCCGTTTATCCATCCTGCGTCTTCTCTAACCTCTCATTTATGATTTCTTATTTAGGCGCTCGCTAACAGGTCCGAGTGGCTTGTTAGTGCGGACCCTCGACCTTATCCGACGCGCGGTCCGCGGTGGAATTCATCATGGCCACGGTAAGTTGGCCGGCGATCCGCTCCAGAGCGTTAAGAGCTTTGTCGATTTCCTCTGGGGTGCCTGTTTTAACGGCAGTGTCGCTTTCCTTGAGCACTCTCTCGGCAATGTCCTGATCGTTTTGCGAAAGCAAGCCGCCGAACTTCTCGAACGACTTTTTAGAGTTTCGCAGCAGCGATTCCAGCTTGTTGTGAAGTATGACTCTTTGCTTGGCTTCGCGATCAGTCTCCGCAAAGTTGGCCGCCTCGTTGATGAACCGGTCGATCTCGTCTGGAGTTAGGCCCGACGTCGGCGTAATGCGCATCTGCTGCTCGCGCCCGGTTGCCTTGTCCTGCGCCGAGACAGATACGATCCCGTTCGCGTCGACTTCAAATGAGACATCAACCTGGGGTACGCCGCGGGGACTCGGGGGGATGCCCACCAGCTCGAATTTTCCTAGCGAACGATTGCCGGTCGCCATTTCGCGCTCACCCTGCAAGATGTGAATCTCAACGGATGCCTGGTTGTCCACCACGGTAGTAAATGTCAGGCTGTTCCGCAGTGGTATCGTGGAATTACGCTCGATGATTTTGGTAAACAAGCCACCGCGCGTTTCCAGACCCAGGCTGAGCGGCAATACATCAAGCAGCACGATGTCTTTAATGTCGCCCGTTAAGACGCCGCCCTGAATGGCCGCTCCCATCGCGACTACTTCGTCAGGGTTGATCTCCGCAGACGCTTTCTTACCGAAGATCTTTTCGACCGTGCGTTCGACGATTGGCGAACGAGTCTGGCCGCCGACCAGAATGACTTTATCGACATCACTAGCTTGAAGTTTCGCGTCTTCCAGCGCTTTCTGACAGGGCGCCACCGTCTGCTCGACGAGGTCGCGTACGAGTTCTTCAAACTGCTCCCGAGTCAACGATTTGTTGAAATGCTTGGGCCCCGTTGCATCCGCCGCGATGAAAGGAAGATTGATGTTGGTTTCGGCCGACGAAGATAGTTCACACTTCGCGCGTTCGGCTACTTCCTTCAAACGCTGGAGCGCCAGTCGGTCCTGGCGCAGATCGATTCCGTTGTCTGCCAGAAACTGCTCCGTCATCCAGTTCATTATTCTTTCGTCGAGATCCTCACCGCCCAGGAAAGTGTTTCCGGAGGTCGACAACACCTCGAAAACGCCTTCGTTCATTTCGAGGATCGAAATATCAAACGTGCCCCCACCAAGATCATATACCGCGATGCGCTCGACCCCAGACTTACCAAGGCCGTATGCCAGGGCAGCCGCGGTGGGCTCGTTGATAATGCGC
>CAZVHN010000196.1:0-2682 GCA_964626895.1 uncultured Chloracidobacterium sp.
TCTTCAATGTCTGGGATGCCGGTAGCGCACGAGCCGTACAAGCGATTGGAGCAAAAGCGATTGCCACGGGCAGATGGTCGGTGGCGGCGGCTCAGGGTTATGCCGATGGTCAAGAGCTCCCATTTGATCTGGCGCTGGCAAATCTCAAACGGATTGTCGCGAGTGTTGATCTTCCAGTAACGATCGATTTGGAGGGCGGCTACGGAGATAGTGCAAACGAACTACAAGAGTCTGTTACGAGGGTTATCGAGGCCGGCGCGGTGGGAATAAATTTCGAGGATCAGATTGTTGGCGGCACCGGCCTCTATTCAATTGAAGGTCAGCGCGCTCGTATTGAAGCGATCCGTGAGGCGGCGGAACAGACACCAATTTCTTTGTTCATCAATGCGCGCACTGACATTTTTCTTAAAGCAGATCCCGCTAGCCACGGTGAGGAACACCTTGAAGAGGCAATACGCCGGGCCACGGCTTATGCAGAATCCGGAGCAAGTGGGTTTTTTGCGCCCGGCCTGAGGAACGGCAAATACATTGAAAGACTATGTGAAGCCTCAGTGTTGCCTGTGAACATATTGGTGATGCCGGATGTTCCTTCGTCAAAACAACTCGCAGCGTTGGGCGTGGCGCGCATCAGCTATGGCCCCAGACCATATCGTCTCGTGATCGAGACTCTAAGAGAGGCGGGACGTAAGGCACTTTCGATGAGTTAGAAGCGGTTGATTGTTAACAGGCTGTCAGAGTAGCAGCGGATTGCACGGTGACCACGCAAAGACGCAAAGTGGGCAAAGACGCAAAGAAGGCGGGATTGGTTTTAAGGCTCTCATCTTTGCGACTTTGCCCCCTTTGCGTCTTTGCGTGAACTATTATTCGTTACACAAAATTATCGTCTCAGGCTCGTTTCTCAAACAGGAACGAGACCAGCCTGGGAGGCTTGTTTTGATCGGCCTCATGCCACCACTCCCTGAAACTCTGAACCGAGAGGCCATTCTGGGCTGCGCCCTCTGTGAAGTCAGAGAGATGATGCACGAACGCTTGAATCTCAATCGTGTCCGGCCCGCGTTGGAAATTGGCTTTGGTCCCTTGATACTGTCGGAACGGATGAAGTTCGCTAATGAAAACCTGACCCCCGGCCACCAGAGAGCGATGGGCCTCGGAAAAAATGACGGAGAGGTCACGCACATGCTCCAGTACCAGATTACAAACAATCAGGTCGACGGATTCAGTCTTACACGGCCAGGCTTTGGTTAGATCAGCGACGGCGAATAGTACACGGTTTGACTGTACCTTCCGTTTAGCCTGCTCGAGCATAGCCGCTGACAAATCGAGTGCACAAACTCGCTCACCAAGCTGGGCCAGTAGAAGGGTATTCTTGCCTGTCCCACAGCCAACCTCGAGCACAGTGCGATAGCGCAGATTGGCAAGAGTCTCTTTGGTTGCGAGCTGATCGAGATCGCGTGTCAAATTGTGATCAGAATCGTAAGTGATGGACCAATCGGTGTATGCGTCTTGAATGTTCACGTTCCGATCTTAGAACAAAGAGCTTATAATTGTCGTATCATTCGGGAAAATACTGTCTCGGAGGAGTTTATGTTTTGCCCACGGTGTGGCTCTAGTCAAAGCGAGGAGTTGAAATTCTGTAAATCGTGCGGCGCGAATCTGTACGCCGTGCGTCAGGTGGTAGACACTCGAGAGACCGGCGAGAAATTCGATTGGAGCAAGACCTGGGTTGCCGAGATGTTTCTCTCTGGAGAGGAGGCCGAAAGGCGCAAGGCAGAGATTGAGCGCCAGCACGGCATTACGCCCGAGGTCAAGCGTTACAAAGAGATTAAAGCCGGGGTGATCACGGCCAGCGTTGGTCTGGCTCTCGCGATCTTTCTCTACGTTTTTATGGAGGGCATTATCTTAGGCGCCAAGATTCCCTCGAATACTGCGGAGATCATTAGTCGTCTGTGGATTGCCGGTGTGATACCGCTGTTCGTTGGGATAGCGCTTATGGTAAACGGTTTATTCGTTAGCAAAAAGATGCTGGAAGCTGCGAGGAGAGCTGGAGAGCTACCCCCATCGCCAGGACAGCCAGAAACTACCCCGCATTCCTTACCCAGCGCTGACACCACTGAATTCATTCCTTCCGGCTTCAGCGTCACTGAGGAAACTACCAAGCACCTCCGAAGCTCCGGCCAGAAACAATGAGTTGGGGCGGGCCCTCACAGTGGGGATAGTATCGCCATAGGCAAGAGTAAGACGATCCACGAAGGAACACGAAATGACTCGAACTAAGGGCTCTTTTCGTCCGCTTCGTGTGGTTTCCTAGCACCCCACTCGGGCTGCCGCGTGGGGACCCGCGTGGATCGTTCTTAGTTTTTAGCAACCTGGCTAGCGGCGCCTTTTAAGTTCACAACTCTTAACAATTTTTTACCTGCACTTAACACAGCTTGACATGCGCCGGCGTATGCTTTCGTTCGTATAGCGTCCCTGCGGAGGTTGATATGAGGTCGAAGAGAAATAGATTTTGGAGCCACGACAACCGCTTCCGGCTCATGCTAACGCTGGGTGTGACGGTTCTCTTGCCCGCGGCGGCGCTCATCTATTTCAATTACAGCCAGTTGCGGGCCTTCGAGCGCGACAAAGTGCTGGAGGCCGCCATCCATCGCGATTTTCAGGATAGGCTCGCGATTACCGAGAAGA
>CAZVHN010000197.1:0-2863 GCA_964626895.1 uncultured Chloracidobacterium sp.
GTGCTGCTTGATATGGTCATGCCTGGAATGGATGGCCTTGGGGTGCTTGCGGGTTTGCGGCCCACCCATCCGGTATTGCCTGTGATTGTGCTCACCGCGCAGGGAGGGGTTGATACCGCAGTTGCGGCGATGCGTGCGGGCGCAGACGATTTTTTAGTTAAGCCCGCGAGCCCGGAACGCATTCAAGTTTCAATCCAAAATGCACTCAAGGTTAAGGCGCTGACAGGCGAAATCCAGCGGCTGAAAAAAGTTCAAGACAATCGATTGTCACTGGGAGATCTCATCGCCGATAGTCCTTCCATGCGACAGGCTTTGCGCTTGGCGGAGCGCGCGGCGCCATCGCAGATTCCAATTTTGATTGAAGGTGAAAGCGGCGTTGGTAAAGAAGTGTTTGCGCGCGCGATCCAGGGTGCGTCCGACCGGGCGGGAAAACCATTCGTTGCCGTCAATTGCGGGGCTATTCCCGACTCGCTGATTGAGAGCATATTGTTCGGTCACGAGAAGGGTGCGTTTACCGATGCCAGCGCGAGGCGGCGAGGGAGATTTGAAGAAGCTAACGGAGGCACGCTTTTTCTGGACGAAGTGGGCGAGATGAGTTTGTCGGCGCAGGTTCGTCTCCTACGCGTATTGCAGGATGGTGAATTCACACGCGTCGGTGGCAACGAAGTGTTGAAGGCTGACGTGCGCGTGATTGCCGCTTCCAACGTGGACCTCGAACGGGCAACTGAGCTGGCCACGTTTCGCCGTGACCTTTACTACCGACTCTCCGTGTTTCCTATAGTATTGCCGCCCCTGCGCGAACGCCCTGAAGACATTCACCCGCTGGTGATCCACTTCCTGGAACACTACAAACAGAAGACCGGGCGCTTTATTTCGGGCATCTCCAAAGAGGCGCTGCAAGCCTTAATGACTTACCAATGGGCCGGCAATGTTCGCGAACTCGAGAACGCGATCGAGCGCGCTGTAATCATCGCCTCAGGCCGGCAGATCGAGCTCGAAGATCTTCCGGAAGCAATTGGGAAGACCGTGCTCGAGGAACGCGATCGCATCAAGGTCGAACGCGCAAGTGCGGCCAGCGAGGGACGCACGACGACGTTTGAGGTGACCGTGCCCTCCTCGATGGACGAAATAGAGCGCCAGGCCATCGAAGCAACTCTCGACTACACCAAAGGCGATAAGTCGCACGCCGCTCGAGCGCTGGGCATAGGCCGCAAGACTCTCTACCGGAAGCTGGAGCAATACAACGGGGGCCAAGATCAGAGCAGTTCAGAGTAGGACAAATCCTAACTTAATTTCCGACCAACATAAGCGATCCGCGAAACCACACGAACCAACACGAAATTGTTGGTGTGATTTCGTTGGATCGTGTTTGACAGACCGGTTGGTTGTTAAGAGCGCCAGTATTCCACTTGGGACGCTTCTCTAGGCGCTCGCCCCAGCAAGCGGGAGTTTCGCCAATGGCCGGAGGCGCGCGCTTTTGCTGGTAAGGTATTGGCCTTTCACGGCTCGGTTCGCGCCTTCGCGCTCATTGCGGGCAAGATGCCCGCGCTCCATTAGTTGTGTTGCGCCGGTCAAGCGCTATTTGTTATAGTCCAAAACTGGAATTTTCCAAGAATCAACCCAACTTGCGAGGCCACGGGGCTTCGCTTCTGAAGAAAGGAATCCCCCATGGGAAGCGATGACTATCGGCGGGATAGTGGCGACAATATCTCTGCTCGTTTAACTTATCTCTTAATTGGCGGTGGCATCGGAGCAATTCTAGCGCTCCTGTTCGCACCGAAGTCTGGTCAGGAACTACGCGGCGATATTGCCGAGGCGACCCGCAAGGGCATCGACCGTTCGCGCGAGACTGCCCAGCAACTTGGCGACCGCGCCGGCGAGTACTACGAGAGCACCCGCGAACGTGCTGCTGAACTCTACTCAACAGCCTCTGAGAAGGTTGGCGAGGTGGCCCGCACGGCCCGCGAGACTGCGTCCCGTCAGACCGGCACTGTGGCAGCGGCAATCGACGCCGGCAAGAAAGCCTATCAGGAAGAGAAACGGAAGACCGAATTGTCGGGCAGAATGGAAGCCGCCCCGAAATACGACGAGACGACTAACTAAAGACATTTTTGATTTTCGATTGCCGATTGCCGATTTGAAGTAGCCACACGGATGAGCAATCAGAAATTGGCAATCGGCAATTGGCAATCGGCAATCTTATGATTCTCGCTCTGCAGATCAATACGAATGATCCGATGTTCTGGGTGATGGTGGTTATCACTCTGTCGTTCATCGTGATCGCCCTGGCGATGGTTTCGATTGCCGTGTTTGTGAGTCGCGCGGTCAAGTCGGTTAACCGGCTTGAAGAAAAACTCGAGCCTCTGGTCGAGAGAGTCACCGTGATGAGCGAACAAGGGCAGCAGATTGCCTTGCAAGGAAAGCAAATCGCGGAACAGTTCAATGTCATGTCCAACCATCTTTCTACGGCCACCATGCACTTCTCCGATTCGCTGGCCATAATCAAAGGAGAAGTGGGTGAGCTGAAGCAGGTGGTTAGCGAGAGCGCACATCAGGCTCGCCACAAGGTGGAGCTCGTCAGCCGCACGATTGACAATACCCACCGGCAGATTGCTTCGACTACGGACTTCATCCAGACGAAGGTCATCGAGCCCGCTCGCGAGCTGGCGGCGATTATGGCGGGCTTCCGTCGGGGGCTCGAAGTTCTCGTGTCGCCCCTACCGAAGCCCATTAACCAGACTTACGGAGAAGATGAGATGTTCATTGGTTGACCGTTTGCGCCATTAACGGCTTGAAGAAACTCGAACCATCGCATCCCCGAGGATCTGGTTCGGGTTTTTAGTTTTCCGAGTCTTACTGAGAG
>CAZVHN010000198.1:0-3678 GCA_964626895.1 uncultured Chloracidobacterium sp.
TACAAAGAGACAGATGCATTTTCGAGGAGACACGGCACATGGCCAAACAACCGCCACTACCATCCGTCATGCTAAACCTCACTATCGGCCACTGGGTTGCACGGCTCACCTACGTCGCCGCAACACTTCGGCTGGCCGACCTCCTCAAAGACGGTCCCCGCACCGCCGCCGAGTTGGCGACGGCTGTGGGCGTTCAGGCACCGGCGCTCTACCGTGTCCTCCGTGCGCTGGCGAGTGTCGGCGTCTTCGCGGAGACAAAGAGCGGGAGGTTCAAACTGACGCCGCTTGCCGCCACACTCCAGACGGGTGTCCCGGCCTCCCTGCGCGGCTGGGCGCTCATGATCAACGAGAAGTACACATGGGACGCCTGGGAGGAACTGCTTTATGGAGTGAAGACCGGCGAGATACCGTTCCTCAAAGCCCATGGCGTGCCGACCTTCGAGTATCTCGAAAAACACCCAGAGGACCTCGAGGTCTTCGGCGAATCAATGACCAGCCTCTCCAGGACCGAGAATCCAGCGATCGCCGCCGCCTATAAGTTCTCCGCGCTCCGGACGCTCGTGGATGTCGGCGGGGGACACGGCAGCCTCCTGGCCACGATCCTCAAGGCGAATTCGAAGCTGAAGGGCGTGCTGTTCGACCAGCCTTCGGTCATCGCCCGCGCCCAGAAGGACCAGCACGTGACCACAAAAGGCATCGCTGAACGCTGCACGCTCGAATCAGGAAGCTTCTTCGAGGCCGTGCCGGCCGGCGGCGATGCCTACATAATGAAGTACATTCTCCACGACTGGAACGATGAGCAGTGCGTGAAGATTCTCGCGAACTGCCGCGCCGCCATGCACGAGAAGGGGAAAGTTCTCGTGGTTGACAACGTCATCCCACCTGGCAACGACCCCGGGTGGGGCAAGCTCCTCGACATTCAAATGCTCATCATCGGAGGACGCGAGCGCACGAAGAAGGAATTCGCCGCGATGTTCGCGCAGGCCGGGTTGAAGATGACTCGCGTCGTACCGACCAAGTGCCCGCTGAGCATCGTCGAAGCAGTCCGAGCGTGACGGTGTGGACTCGGACATCGGAGCGGTGGAGTGGCACTCCACATGCTCGATGTAGGACCTCGGTCGCGTGGACCCGTCCCACGCCGGCGTTTGTCGGCGGTCTTGTCGCCTCTGTTGTTTCCGGCGATCATGCACCTTCGATCGCTTCACGTGACTCAGACACCGGGTGTGCCCGCGAGCGGTCGTCGCTCAATGGCGTTCATGACGCACCGTGCTTCTAACGAATTAAGGATTCTTGTCGCGCGAGTCTTCGAGCCGCGACGAAATCAAGGGTTGAATGGATAAATCATCTTGAGTTTGCTTAGGTTCGCTAGACTCTTGATCAGAATTGCACGTCTAAAGACAGCTCATGTGCTTTAAGGAAAGGGCCCGGCGCATGTAATAAAATTCCTTTCTACAACCGGCACCGAACGAGTGCTTGTTGACTGAGGCAGCTCTATTCTATCAAGACGCGGGATGCTCTGCGTCCGTCTTTCAAAGGAGACCAAATGGTTAAGAAAGTGGTTAAGAGTTCGAAGAAGAAGGCCGCGCGCAAACCCAATGCCGCGTTCATGAAACCAGTCACGCCTAGTCCAGCACTGGCGGAGATCGTCGGCTCGAAACCGATCCCGCGGACTGAGGTCACCAAGCGGCTATGGGCTTACGTCAAGAAGAACAAGCTGCAGGACCCGAAGAACAGGCGGATGATCAACGCTGACGCGGCCCTGAAGCTTGTGTTCGGCGGCAAATCAACAGTGAACATGTTTGAGATGACCAAGCTCGTAGCGAAGCATCTCAAGTAGGCGGGTACCTGCTTCTCGCGCGAACAGGATCGCCAGAAATGTTGGCGTCCCGTTGGTTGCGCATTCGCTCGTCGGCCAAGAAGCCCGGCGCGTGCGAAGTGGATTTTGCATAAGTCGCTCAAGTCGACATAGCTTTATCGGAAGGATTTCTTAATCATGTCTGAGAGAAAACTGCGGGCGTACGTAGATATCCCCACTCATTTAGGTCCTGACGTCACTATGAACCAGACGATCACCAATATCAGCCTGAGCGGCTGCCTGGTGATAACAGACACGCAGCTGGCTGTCGGCTCTTCTCTCTCGCTCAGCATTCCCACCTCAGGCGTAAAGATGCTGCGGCTAAAAGGCAGGGTCGTCCGAGAGCACGGGCAGGACGGTTATGGGATCGGCTTCGAAGAGATGTCCGACGAAGACAGAAGAGAACTAGCACTGCTGATCGCAGAGACGGATGAAGACATGAATTGACGCCGAGTAGCCAGGGCCAGAAACATGGAGGAAATTCATCGTGAAGCTTCTTTTCATCAGCCTCTTCATCTCCTGGCCTTTGCTGTCATTCGCACAGCAGACCCGACAGACCTCCATCCCTGGCGGCGTCACGGGCAACTTGAAACGCCACGAGAGAGTCACTTCAAAGTATGTTGACCCACGAAATGTTGATGTCTGGCTGCCGCCGGGCTACGAGCTAAACAAGTCAAAGCGATTTCCCGTCATTTACATGCATGACGGGCAGAATTTGTTTGACCCGAAGCTTTCGTATATTGGAGTTGATTGGGGCATTGACGAAACGATGACGCGGCTCATTGGCGAGGGGAAGATTCGTGAGGCGATTGTCGTGGGCGTATGGAATACACCGAAACGATTTGCCGAATACATGCCGCAGACACCCATCGTCAATTCCACGGTGCGGCCTCTCAAGGATATTCCAGCGTTAAGCCGCGACCAGATTGTTTCGGACAATTATCTGAAGTTCTTAGTCACTGAGTTAAAGCCTTTTATTGACTCTACGTATCGCACTCGTGCAGATAGAAAAAACACTTTCATCATGGGTTCCAGCATGGGCGCGCTGGTCTCCGTTTACGCGATGGCCGAATATCCGAGCATCTTTGGCGGCGCGGGCTGCGTTTCAACGCACTGGCCTGTGGGTGAGGGTATTGTGATTGACTATCTAAAAAACCACTTACCTGATCCAGTAAAGCACAAGTTCTACTTCGATTTTGGAACGGAGACTCTGGATGCCGGGTATGAACCGTATCAACGAAAAATGGATGAGGTGATGCGAAAGGCCGGATACAAGGAAGGAAGGAACTGGATAACGCGAAAGTTTGCCGGCGACGAACATTCAGAGCGAGCGTGGCGTAAGAGGGTCGATGTGCCGCTGACTTTCTTTCTGCACAAGTAGTGCCGCGGTGATGGTTCAGTTTAGAGTGCTCGTCCGCACCGCCAAACCGCAACCTAAAGGTTGAACTCTGAACTTCCGGACTCAAAAACGAACCGGTACAGTAATGCCGGAGTGTTTTCTCGCGGACTCAAATCCACCTCCGCCCGCAAAGGAGACTTCGTATGCGTTCCGTTAATCCAGTTATCATCGCTGCTGTTCTCGTCACCGCGGCAGCTATTTGACCAACTTCCGGCATACTCGGCGGTGTCCCCTGTGATTTCGTGGATCGTTCCTCATGAACTAACGTAGCCAAAGCCTTAGACTGGGTACTGATGCAGTTTGCCACAACTCCAAGCGATGCCTACGCTAATTTGCAGGTCAGAAGGTGGACCCTGTCCCCGCCTCAAGCTTGAAAGCCGCTTAGCAACGGCTGGGAGATTGAGGTTCGACCATTTGCGAGCTA
>CAZVHN010000199.1:0-3959 GCA_964626895.1 uncultured Chloracidobacterium sp.
TCGGACCAGAAAGGTTTCGTCACCGGGCTTGTTGCTGTTGATGATAGTCTTGCCCGCGTCGATCACGCTCTGTAACTGGCTCCGCAGGGAACCTGAATTGTCTACGGCCAGCCCGTAGCTGACCGGGATTTCTTCTCTGGTAAAGAAAGCCACGGGCTGTTCTACGCCGTCTTCAAAGACGTGGAAATCACTCTCTTTCACGTTATCGATCGGCCGATTATTGCGGTCAATTACGCGAATATTGAGGGTGACCAGCTCGGTGTCTACCTTAATGATCTCACCCTCGCCAAATTCTTCGGGTGGGGTGGGTGTAGGTTTTGGCTTTAGCACTGGCGGCGGAGGTGGCTCGCCTAGTTGCGGAATGATCCTGTCAATTACAGTTGCAGGTGTCTGCGCCGGCGTGGCCCTTGGTATCGGAGTAGGGGTCGCTGTCGGGGCCGCCGTCAGACTTGGGGCCGGGGCTGTGGTTGCCGGTCGGTTCTGGGTTGAATCGCTCGGACGCGCCGGAGCAGGGGTAGGGGTCGGTGTTGCTTGCTCAGTACGGCGAGCCCGCGCCTCCTGAACCACTGCAGCCCATGTATAACTTGTATAACTTGTGCCAATAAGTGCTGCGACCGTGAGCGCGATCAGGCTCAGGAGGACCAACGTCCCTAACCTTGAACTCATCCTAAGATAGCTGGAACGATTTTTCACTAACTATGTCCTCACCTGAGAAACGTCTAACAGATGCCTGTGTCTCGCGCTCATAGTTTAAAGGTTTTGGCCCGATCGTGCGAAGCGCCCCGCAAGCCCCTGGAAGATTGGGGGCGGAGCGCCGAGTAAGCTTCCCCGCTTACTTCGCGAAAGCTGGGGCAAACAGCGTCGCGAACCACTGCGTCCACTGCGCACACATTAGAAGGATGCCTTGGGAGGGTTGGTGCGTTGCCGAACAGATTCGAAGACAGTTTCACCGTGCGCCGGGAATTGCGTAGTAACCCTCCTTAGAACGCACAAACAGGCGCGGCAAGCCTCGCGGCGGAGTTACCTTCACCTTAATCTTACGCCACTTGCCATCGTTGGAAAAATTGCTGGGTTTGTAGCCGATTGAATACTGATGCCGTAATTCCAGCGCGATCTGCTCAAAAATGTCGTCCATTTCCAGGGCCGAGCGCGGGAAGAACGCTTTTCCTCCTGAGACATTGGACAATTCATCGAGAATGCCCTGGCCTTCCATCCCGAGGGCGCTGCCGGCATCGCCGCCACTGAGAATTCCCACGCCATACAACACCACGTCGGACTCTTTTAAGAGCCGTCTAAGCTCATTGAAGGTGTAACGGGAATTGTTGTCCTGGCCGTCGCTGATCAGTAGCAGCGCGCGTTTGGGGTGGAGCCCGCGCTGCACCTTCTCCACGCCGAGATAGCAGGCGTCATAAAGGGCCGTATTGTTTTTGGTCTGAACGAAAGTGAGCTTATCCAACACCGCGTTGCCATCGCGAGTTTTATCGAGCAGCAACTGGGCCCGTGAGTTAAAGGCGATGAGGAAATACTCATCTGAGTTGTGGCTAGTTTGAATAAACTTAGCCAGCGCTTCACGCGCGTTCTTGATCTTTTCACCGCTCATTGAACCCGACACATCGAAGATCACGCCGACGGAAACTGGGGAATCGTCGTCGCTAAAGAAGGTGATCTCCTGGGGCTGCTTCTCGTCGAGTATGGTGAAAGCCTTCTGACTCAGGCCCGAAACGTAGCGACCGTAGGTATCCGTAACGGTAACCGTCAAGGTGATCAGGTCAGTATTAATGATGACCGGCCCGTCGAGTTCTTTGCCCAGCTTTTGCTGAGGTGTTGGACTTCCCGTCGCATCAGTTTTCGCCGGTGTTGGGCCGGTAGTTGGTTTTTGCGCAGCCTGTTCCTGGGCTCCAGTGGTGAAGGAAATCTGTGTGGCAAACACGAAGAGAAAGGATACTGCGAGCGCGATCCTGAGAGCGCATCTGGCCGGTAAGTGCATGTGACCCCCGCTGTTTTTCGTCAAGCGCCTGAGACTTGCCCGAGACTTATTGAAACGGACCTGAGACTCTGTCAACACAGATGCCGAAGAGCTAGGCTACTGATGCCCGAAACCTGGATTTTTCATAGAGCTTATCTGGGAACGGCTTGCGTGGGAGACGATCGCGCGCGAATTCCACTCCTGTCTGTGTTGGCTGAGGTCATTGTAGGACAGGGTCTGGAGGCCGCGCAAGAACAAACGTCGCTCGATTGTGCCCGACCTTAACCGGCCCGGCTGATAGCCCCCAAGCTTAAGCTGGCGCGGCTTCAACTATGCTGATGGGAGAGTCGGTGTTAACAACGCGCACCAGCCGGAAGCCCGAGGCCTCCAAAAGCTTGCGAAACTCCTCCTCGGCCCGCTCGAGACCTCCAGTCATTACCAGCATGTTGAGATCGATGAACTTTCCAAAATGAGGCTCGCGGCCCGGCGGGATCACTACGTCCACCAGCATCAGCTTTCCGTCGCTGCTGATAGCGTTGCGGCAGTTTCTTAGAATCGTCGTGGCCCGCTCGTCGTTCCAATCGTGGATGATCCATTTGAGAATATAACCATCGCCGCCCGCGGGCACAGATTGAAAGAAATCACCGCCGAAGGTCTCGCAGCGATCGGCGAGACCAGCCGCTTCGATCCGGGACCGCGCGCCTTCAGTTACGGACGGCGCATCGAATAAAACACCGGTCATCTCCGGGTGGGCCTGGAGGATGGAGGTGATTAAACCGCCGTGTCCGCCTCCCACATCTACGAGCTTTCTGATTCCGGAAAAGTCGTAGCGCGAGAGGATTGCTTCATTCGTCGCTGCGGTCATGCCGCTCATCGAGTCGTTAAATATCCGCGCGTTCTCAGGATGCTTCTGGAAAAACTCCCACACGTCCATACCGAACACGTGGTCGAAGGCAATCTCACCGGTCTTGACGCTCCGCATGAGATCGCCCCAGGCATCGTAGTGTTCCCCACCGAGCTCCGAAATTGCGAATGAGCGAATGGAGCCGGGCACGCCTGTTTGTAAAGTTTCAGAAAGCGGAGTCAACGCAAAGTGGCCTTCATCCGTCTCGGCGAAAACACCTACACTTACCAGCGCCCGCAGCACTCGGTAGAGCGAAGGAGCATGAGTGTTAGTAGCGGCGGCCAGGTCTGCGGCGGACCGAGGCGCCGGCTTCAGTTGATCGGGAATACCGAGTTGCGCGGCCACACAGATGGCCCGCGAGATCCAGAAACCGGAAATCATTTGCAGCATGGCTGCTTGAGGCGGCACTTCGGAAGGAGCCGTTTGCGGTTGAGTCGTCATCGAAATATTTCTCCCAGGACTGAATAAGGTCTTATGAATTCCGGAGCGTTCAGCATTCTACACCAGGTGCTGAAACTTCTGGCTGCGGAGCGCGTGTAACGCAAACTTCATCGTGAGCTGCACAACATGACCCGGCCTAAGCTCCTGATTATTGACGAAGTGGGCTACTTGCAACTGGACCAAACTCAGGCCACCCTCTTCTTTCAAGTCATCTCGCTACGACAACAACAGCGCCATCATCCTCACTTCTAATAAAGCCTTCAGCGACTGGGCCGAAGTCTTTGGCGGCGACGCCATCATGGCTTCCGCCGCCCTGGACCGGCTGCTACATCGCGGCACGGTCGTCAACATCTGCGGTGAAAGTTTCCCGCTCAAAGAGAAACGTCAGGCGGCGCGTTCTACCCTGGCGCAGCCGGCTATCTCCAACCTGAGTCTGACCCCGGAGGGTGTGCCGGGCAGGGCCCACAAACACAATCAGTCTGCTGCCATCACCGAAACCACTAACTAACAACGGAGGCTAACTGTGATCTAATTACGAACGAATCACGCGCAAGGGGGGTTAATTCTAAATGCGCGAAAAGGGGTCAATTGATAAGCCTAAAAGCGAACTCGCCCAGGCGACACGGCAAGCCTACCCCGCGGAGGAGT
>CAZVHN010000200.1:0-2555 GCA_964626895.1 uncultured Chloracidobacterium sp.
TGATTTCCAAGGTCAGTCACCAACCGGAGTGTCCTAACTTGGTAACGGAAGAGTTGGACTGAACTCCGGGGCAGTAGCTCGACTGTTAAGGGCTCCGATGTCGTAGATCAAAGCCCTCCTTAACGGTCGGGCTACCGCCCCGAAAGCGATTGATCGTTGAATGCTAAGAGTTGGGAAATTCACGCTAGTTTTCGATCAAGTGGGACTGGCTGCGCTTTTGGCGACAGTTTTGACCTGACGGATCTTCTCCCACGCAACGGAGCCAAATTTTTTGACTGCAGTTCTGCGAAGAAAGTCGAAATACAGGTCCATGTGCGCCTCTCTTGACCACCGCTGAACGAAGGCTTTGTAGCCAAGCTCCCCCAGTTCACGCCGGAGCTCCGGCGACGCAACAAGGCGGTTGATTGCGTCTAAGAGTTCCTCGTCGTTTCGGTAGACGAACCCGCCTCGGCTGTCATTAACCACTTCCGGCAAAGCGCCGAGATCACGAACGATTACCGGAGTTTTGCGAGCAAACGATTCGACGATGATTATCCCGAAGGTCTCATAGGTGAGAGAGGGAACGATGCAGGCCATTGCGTGGTAATAGAGGGCGCCCAGCTCTCGCTGTGACAGTGCGCCGAGAAACTTGATGCGAAGGTTGCCGGCGGCTTGTGTCTTTAACTCTTTTTCGTACTCGCCTGTGCCGGCGACAAGGAGATCCTGATCGGGGACCTTTGCCCACAGGGGGATCAAGGTCTGAAGCCCCTTAATCTTTTCCAGTCTACCTACAAACAGAAAGTAGGGTCGCTCCTGGGGACGTGGTTCCGGTGAGTTCCATTCATGGTCTACACGGTCGATGAAGTACGGAAGATGTGCGACCGGTTGCGAGAAACCACGGTCGGCATGCATCTTCGCAGTAAAGCGACTGGGTGAGACGAATTGATCAATGTGCTTGCTGGTCCGCTCAAGTAAGCCGGTGTAACGCCAGAGTTGTGGTGGGCGTTTTCCTCGGATAGTGCAGCGCAGACATTCCGGCTTCTCGCATAGACGGCTGTTGAATTTCCAGAGCACGTGCATAGGACAGATGAGCCAATGCTCGTGCGTCATGTACAGCTTGACCGCGCGCGATCCGGGCGCCTCAAAAGTCAAGACGTTCGGCCCCAGCAGAGAGATGTTGTGATACTGGACCACATCATATTTCTTGCTGGCCATTATCTCGCGGATACGCTTCTCTTTGAGCAGCGGACGCCCTGTCTGTTGGGTTAGCAGTGGGGACAGCGTTTTATAACCACTGCGGAGCTCATGTCTCTTTACGTTCGGGTGATCCTTAAACTCTATAGCAGGCTCGCCGGGATGCAACAGATGATACGAGTCAACGCAGTGGATGACATCAACCTGATGTCCTGCGTCGCCAAGTGCGTGCGACAGACGATAGATGTACATCGCGTCGCCGCCAAAACTGTATGGCGGGTAGAAAGTTGTTAGATGTAAGAAGTTAAGAGGACGGCTCATGATGCAGCCACCTTGCGAATTAAAGTCATCATCTGATCCGCAGCAGCCTCCCAGGTCAAATGGCTGGCGGCTTTTTGTCCCGCATCGCTCATCTCCTGACGAATCGTGTCAGACTCCAGCACACGACTTAAGGCCATCTCCAACTCTTCCGGTCGTGTCGGATCGAAATATAGACCGCCTTCGCCGAGCAACGAGGGCAGCGGACTCTCTTTTGTAGCAATCACGGGACAGCCACAAGCGGCGGCTTCGATGGCCGGCAATCCGAAGCCCTCCATCAATGAGGGCAATACCGATACAGTTGCCAGATTAAGGAGCACAATAAGTTCTTCGTCTGAGAGATACCCGGTAAACATCGCTCGTGCCCGTAATCCGAGTTCCTCAATCTGCTTCTTAATTGTGCCTGCATAACTATGAAAGACTTCCTTCTTGTCTTCACCTACCAGCACCAGCCGCACATCCGCGAACGAGGGTTGGCCGACGAGTTTCGCGAAAACCGAGACCAGGGTCTCCAGGTTTTTATGAGGACTAAAGCCGCCGACATAAACGATTATCCTCTGGGACTCATTCAGACCAAGTGATTTCAAGCGTGGCGTCAAGCGCGGGTTGTCCAACAAACGGAAAATGGGATCACTAGCTTCGCCGACAACGTGAACGCGTTCGGCCGGCATGCGGAAATGTTCGACGATTGCCTGGCGCGAATAGTCCGAGACCGTAGCCACGGCGTCTGCTTGCCAGCGACCCAGGGCAACCTTCGTCCTCCAGAAGAGGCGTGATTGTCGACTGGGCATCGTCAGGCTCGGATATTTTTCCGCAATCACGTCATGGATCATTGTGATCTTTCTGGCCCGGCTAACCACCGGCACGTAACTGTAGATCGTTGGAAACAGCAACACGTCTACATTGGCCGCGGACAAGGAGTGGGCCATTCGCCACATGTCAGTAGCCGAACGATGGCCGTTAGAAGAAGCGGCGACGGCCGTGGGCGCAGTCGTGGAACGGACCAGATGCACCTCTGCGCCCTGGGGTAGTGTCTCGAGGCCTTCTGCCGAATCCAGGAACAG
>CAZVHN010000201.1:0-10430 GCA_964626895.1 uncultured Chloracidobacterium sp.
GGTTTGTGCCCCCGGATCCTGGGGACTCGTCGGATCTTGAGGCCCGCCCTGATTAGCGGATTGATCTTCTCGCAGGCTGCGTAGAGTTGAGCGTAGCTCCTGGATTTTTTGCAACAGGCTCGTTGCCTCGCTGGCAAAGTCACCGATGCGTGCGAGGAAACTCTTTTTCTCGCCACTAGGCTGCTGAATCTGGGTGGAAGTGTCACTGGCGGACGCCTCGGCGGTGAGATTCGCGAGCGCTGTCTGCATCTCTTGTTTGCGCGTAGCGATCTCCTGGTCAGCCGCTTCAGTGTCTTTGTTCTCCTGCAAACTGCTGGCTTTTGCAGCGAGCGCCGATTTCAAACCCTCGAGGGCTTGCCGAAGCGCGTTAAAGTTTTCAGTACTGCTGTTCGGATTGCCGGCAATAGTCGATTCAGCCTGAGCAATAAGTTGCTGTAGTTCCTGGTCGGCAGCCGCAGCTTGCGCAGCCTCGGTCTCGGCCGCCCCCGCCGAACTGTCAGGCGCCGGCCTTTCGGTTGCCGTAGTCGTTGACGCCGACGCGGTAATTGCGTCATGGATCGAACTTGCGAGTTGCTCTGTGGCCGCTGAGAGCGCCTGACCCAAAGCAGAGTCGCGAAACACAGCAGTCTTCAGGTCAACTGATGAGAGCTCGGCAGCCGGACCCTTCTGCGTGCCGTTGCCTTCAACCCGCACGTTGTTGTCGCTGGCGGACTCCACGGAAGTGATGCTGGCATAAAGCTGTACGCCGATCTTCGTTTCTTCGCCGGCATTTTCGGTTGTCACGGCCAGCAAGCCACCACGAACCACAAACTTGACTCCGTTCTGCTTTCCCAGCGTGACCGCCTGCTCGACACTGAGCGGCGCCGCCGCCGAAGGATCAAGGCCTGCGTTGAGCATGCGGGGCAGCACATCCTTGTAATTGACGGCTAACTTCTGCTGCAGGTCTTTTGCGATCTTCTGGCCCAGGTCCGCCGGAGCGTTCATTCCGCTTTCGTCTTGAAAGAACAGAATACCTATGGGAACTAACTGAGGTTGAAGCGAAGTTGACCTGCGGAAACTGGCGCTCTCCGTGCTGACTGGTGCGGACATCAACGACACAAGGGCACAAAGCGCTGCCGCAATCGGCCAGAAGTTCCTGCCTCCTGCTGGCCTCCTCAACAACTTAACTGTTCTCAACTTGAACCGACGGGTGCTGACGAAGTGGTCGTTGACCTTCATGGCGTCACTCCTGCGCTGTGTGTCTGCTGAATTCTTAAGATATGAGAGTGCTAGACGTATTGAAGAGAGTACCTGCTAAACAAATTAGATAATTAAGCCTACAGTCTAGAAAGCAAAAAAAGCCGGCGTCTCGATCGTGGCATCCCTGATTACATTTATCCTTTGTAGCGGCGCAGTCTTCTCTTGGAGTATTTTCATTCTTTAGTTTCGCGGAATTGGCGGCAGCCTCAGCCTCCTTTAGATACTGGTCCACCTGACTGGCAAACCCGCTGAGTCGAGTGGCATTCCATCCTTTGGCTGCTTTCCCCGCCTCCAGCAGTTTGCGACCCCGTTCAAGAATGCTTCGTATCTTGGCATTCCCAATATTTCTAATCTGAGGCGAGCTGGGATAGGTCCTGAGAGAATTACTTGCCTTCGAGGCAATCTGGCCGAGTGTGCCTTCCTGGATCGCCTTCTTGGCGTCTTGCGGCGTTGCGAGAAGCGGTGCGTCGGTGCGTTTCTGTGTAGCCTGCGTAATCAAGTTGTCTGAGGCTGGTCGAGTTGCTTGCGCTTTCTCAAGGGTTTGGGCAAGGGTTCGGCTGTGGGCGGAAACCAGCAGTGCCAGAGCTAAGGCGATAACCAAAATGATGCTTTTCATGAGTCTCCTTCTTTCACACTCAGATCGAGTATTGGACCGAGTGCCTGACCGTATCGAAGATCAGGGATCCAGCTTATAAGTAATGTTTAAGAAGGTGACGGCAATCGACTGCGTCGGCGTCGGCGTTGTGATGCAGGCGAGGAAACTGATCGGTGGCCGTGGTGTCGCCGATCCGTAGAGAAGCTTCATCTGATCAGGAGTCATCATTCCGCGGGGAGCGACGCGCACCGTCGCGTTCGGATCTGAGCAATTATTGGTCGATTGGCGCGGCTTCACGAACAGTAGCGTCGCCTTCTGGCTCGCGTTCTGCACGCTAAGCAAGTTGCCCTTTATGTTCTGGCCGAAAGTGCCGAGGTAGGGCACCCAACCATTAGTGATCTGCTGCGCTGTCATTGCGAGGCTAAACGATTGCGGTTGAGGAGGCGTCGCGACGAGCCAGCCCAGGTTGATACCGTAGTTCTGGACTTTATAAACGAGGTATTTTTTTACGCGACTGTTGAAGAGCGCGAAGTGAACGCGCCCACCGGAGGCCGACTGGTCCTGGATTTGCCACTCGTAGACTGGCGTGTCGTCGTTCCATTCGAGCTCCGCCTTAGCGTCGCCGCGCCTGTAGTACTTAAGGTAGGCGTTGCGCTTGGTGTTGAATAGCGCTACGTCTTCGTTGCCGCCGATCAGCCCGATCCGGCGATCGCGCCGACCCGCCGGTGTTTTGCGCACGAAGAAGAAAAACCCGCCATTGACCCAACCGAGGTCAACTCCGAAGGTGCGGTTATCATAGCCAAGCTTTCTGCTCCCGTTGTAGAGTGCGTACTCCGTTTCATTGCTAATCTGGTTTGTTTTGTCGACGCTCCATTGCTTGGCAGCGGGCGGCGCGGCTTCAGAGACGACGGGCATGGCTATTAAAGCGAGCACCCCGAGTAAGACGGCTCGAATGCGGTTCCTGATCATAATTGTTGCTCCTTGCGCGCCGGGACAACCGGGCGCCTGCGTTTAGTTTCCTTCACACTCGCTCCTGTATCTCTACCTGGGGACCACCCTTCTGATTTCCACCTCCGAAAATCTCTCCGAGCGTTGCAGCGCCAAAAAAGTAACGCCCGGAATTGTCTTGACATCTTCACCAGCGAGGCCGAGTTGCATCCTCTGTCTAATCAGTGGCATCAGCTCAGTCAGGGCTCCAGTCTTGTCGCCTTTCACATTCGATATCTCTTCGAGTGTCGCCTCTCCGTCGCCATTAGCATCGACTCGCTTGAATGCATCTCTGAGGGCGTTTTTTGCTTGCAGCCCTCGCACGAGGTCTTCACTGGTGTGCCGGACTCTGGAGCGTAAGGAGCTGATGATGCTCGGGACCCGCGCATTCATGCTGGCCAACATCTGACGCCGCCCGGCGTCCGCCTGAGGATTGGGTTTGCAGACTATCGGACGATTCGTCTGGTCAACGCTGCAATCCCAACTACCCGTGACCCCGGGCGCGGCGGGGGCACCTCTCACGACGAATTTCTGACCTTTTCCGCCTAATTCTATCGAGTAGTTGTATCCACATTTCTGCCGCTTCAGGCCAAGTGCACCAAGAGAAGCGGTGTAAACTCGATGCTGCGCAAAGTGGGTACTCTCTGCCTGCCTGATCTGGGTCAGGTAGTCAGCGGAACATTTTTGGTTGGCAGCCTCGCGGACTTTTTGCACTGCAGGCAGCAACAGGCCAATCAGGACCGCGATGATGGCGATCACCACGAGCACTTCGATCAACGTAAATCCGCGCTGATCGACTCGCGTCAAAATTCGAGAAGGATCGTTTTTCATCTGCGTCTCCTGATCTATTTGGTAAGCATCCTCAAAAAATGGCCAGCCCCGTCTTCGCACCATTGATCGTGGTCCTTAACATGCAATCGCCGCCACAAGGGTTCGTCTTATTCTTACCGCAGGTTATCGTTCCACCAACAATTATCGCGCTACAGCTTCCTTCTCCTTCTTTCGAACAGAAACAGTCAAAACTGCCGGTAACGCCGCCACCCACCTTCAAACCAACCGCGACTGTGTTGTCAGATTGCGGTACGAACCTATAGCCGGGCTGGAGCTTGAACACGCCTTTGACAAGTACGATTCCCTCCAATTTTTTAGGCAGCCCTTTCACCAGCACCTTCTTGGCCTTTGGCGGTTGGCTTTGCTCAATGCGGGTCATTGTTGCTCCCGTTCGAGGACTAGGCGCCGGCGACTGACTGTAAGCGAAGATCAGCACGCTCAAGATCAAAGTACCTGCACCGACCAAATAAAGTCTTCTCATGACAAATCTCCTCGTTTTCTGGTGTTTTCCGAATGAAATAGCCGAACCTATCGAAGCCGAATGGTAGGCGCAGGCGTATAGCGCACTTCGTAAGTAAGTTCGTAAGCAGGCACTCTCAATTTCAGCGGCTTAGTGTGTCCCGGCCCCGGCGGTTCGATAAAGGTTTTCGTGATTTGCAGTGTGTGTACTCCAGGAGAAAAGTTTGCAGATCGCGTTGAGGCGACGAAGGCACTATCCTCAGCCGTGCTCAATAGTTGTTGCCGAATATTGGCGATGATGACCAACAGATCTCCAGGAGATTTGACCACCGCTGGCGGGAGCGTCAGAGCGACTTCGTCGTCTTCGCGCATTATGAGTGGAGCAGATTGGTTGAGCACAAAGTTGGCGTAAGTCTCCAGCAGAATTCTCTCATTAGGCTGATAAAGGATTGCGCCGCCTTTATTTCGGGCTCTAAGCCGCTTTAATTTCTTAAACGTTACCGTTACAGGCTGCGCAGCCCGGTCAGAAATTGGTCGAAACCCTGCAGGTGGATCGTAAGCGATGAAGGCGAACGGATCGCCAACAGATTGGCTTCGTGAGGCACCGATGGTAACGCAAGAAGAGTTCGGTAGCGAAAACCGAATAGCCCCCGGCAATGTAAGCTTACTCCGGATCAGGTTATCAATGACGTCTCTCACCATGAGGACGTCTTCGATGATGTTTCCACCTTCGATACTGGGTGGGCCAGTCTGGCCAACAATCTGAACAGTGCCGTTGCCGGTCTGCCAGCCTTCGCAAGATAAGTTCAAATCAAAGGGGATGTAGATTGTGCGATCAGTGGTAAGTGGTATTTTGACTCTAACCGAAATGCCCATGGGCAGTTTCACATAGTGTTGATTAGGTCGGCTTGTATTTAGCGTCGCGACGCGCCTCGGCGAAAACACTTTCAGCGGCAACGCCTCGACGGTCACACGCTTGGTTTGCTGACTGATCTTTTTATTTGCGTCAGTGACGATCTCCGCCACTTTCGTTTTCACAAAGCCGCTTAAGAGACCGACTCCGAGCTGAACTTTTTCGGAGCGGTATGTTGGCGGGCCCAGCGGCGGCGGTGCTTGCTGAGAAAACGCCGACCCTGGAAAGATCAAATGCACTGCAACTATTGCCAGAACCAGACTTGTTTGAGATCGCTTCATGACTCTCTCCTTCTTTCTTCGTACACTAATCAACTAGTTCGAGCACAACCGCATCTCCTTACACCAGCTGCGTCCGTGAAACAGTAAATCGGACCACCACAGAGTGTTGTATTGAAAATCAAATCGCTACAGTCGGGTACTCCCTCACACACGCAGGTGGTCGGGCTACATGTGAAATTTGAGGTGGAGGTGAGTGTGGGCAGAGTTCCGTCAGAGGAGGAGGTCAGACCCGGTGCCAGTGCCCGGCCAATGACGAAGGACTGAGAAGTGTAATTGAAACCCGCTAGTGCCTTTCTGAAAGGCACTTTTTTCAAGAAGGACGCAATCGGTACTTCTCCCTGAGCGGTTCGGACCATCACTCGGCTGAAATCCACTCGGCTCGTCTTGGCATCGAACTCATAACGGACGCCCCTTTGAGTCAAGTCAACAACGTATTTCTTGCCTTTAGGGAGAGCTGTGATGGTTTTGGCATTCACCTGAATGGACCGAAGTGTGGTTGTGATTGCCGGCGTTTGACGCGCCGTTTGTGAAAAACCCCCCACCCCCTGCGCGAACGCAACAACGGTCGCGATAAATATGATTCGTCTCATGTCGGTCTTCCTCCTCACTCAATCCTGACCAGCTTGCAGAACTTCAATTCTGCGTCCGCTTCGCCATTGAAAACGCCTTTGACCGTCAAATACTGATTGCCTCTAACTTGAGAGAATTGCTCAGACTGATCCTTACTAAACCAACAAGCTACGTGACGTGGCTGCGGTGTTTGGCTCTCCTCCAGCATGACTGAACCTTGATCTGCACCATTTCGAGGCATGGTTGGGGCAGACGACGCGTAGCCTCGGACCGTGATTTCGTGGCCATCGTATTTTCGGCGTACTTCGGCTCTGGATTCTTCGTATTCCCTGACCAACGTATTGACTGGCAACGCTGGCGAAGCCCCCGTCGATTGGCTTCGACAACCGGTCGAGCAGGTAAAGCTCACTATCGCAAGGGTTGGCAGCAACCCTAGTCGGAGTGCCTGGGAGCGGATGTCGGCAATACCTCTCGTGAAATTGGTTACATTCTTGCCATCCATTGTCATCCTCGCCACCAGACACACGGGCATTTCTTCACTTGCGTTTTGGTGCTAGACTCAGGCGCAAATTCCTATCCCAGCGGGCTAACTTGCCCAGGAGCTTACCTGAGAGGATTTGAAAAAGTCCTAAGGAATCGAAGAGAAAGTTCTAAGAAAGTTCTAAGCGGCCCAGATGGCACTTTTAATTGGACATTGTTATCAGTTCGGCGATTTCACCGTCGATTGCGATCAAAAGGTCTTACTACGAAATGGTAGTCCGTTACCTCTGGCACCTAAAGTCTTTGATACGCTCCTTATCCTGGTTGATAACAATGGACGGCTTGTTGAGAAAGATGAGTTCATCAAACAACTCTGGCCCAATAGTTTTGTAGAAGAATCAAATCTCACCTTTAACATCCAGCAGGTCAGAAAGATCCTTGGAGACAATGCACGAGAGCCTCGCTTCATTGAAACGGTGGCCAGGCGTGGGTATCGATTTATTGCAGAAGTCACCAAAACTCAATCTGCTGTCGCGGTTACAGTCGAGTCCGAGAAGCTAAGTTCAGCTGAGTTCAGGCCGGCACTGAAAAAAACCTATCTGCCGGTCGTATTCGCCAGCTCAATTCTGGTTGTGGCCTCAGTTGTTTTCGTGTCATGGTTTGTCAAAAGCCGTCGAACGGTCGCTGGGTCACACGCTTCCCTACTCGACATCCCCTTCAAATCAGAGAAGTTTGCGAGTAGCGGTTTCGTTCGTGCCGTGATCACTCCTGACGGTAAGTTTGTCGCTTACACTGTAGAGACTCAGAGCAAGCAGAGCATTTGGCTACGGCAGCTTGAGACATCGGAAAATATTCAAATTGTTCCTCCGACGGATGACCAATATTTAGGAATGACCACTTCACACGACGGCAATTCGCTCTACTTTGTTCGTCGCGCCCGATCCGATCCCCCGATCTCAGAGCTATATCGAGTTATGACCTTCGGGGGAATCCCCGTGAAAATTACTCAGCACACGGAAGGAACCGTAAGCCTCTCTCCTGACGACAAGGAAATTTCATTCATTCGTTGCAGATACCAGAACGAAGATTTCTGTTCGCTGATGCTTATTGATCTCGATGGCAGAAATGAACGAAAACTTTTGACGCGGCGCCACCCGATTCGCCTTTCAGCCGTTCAATTCTCACCCGACGGGCGCTCGATTGCTTTTGCCTCTGGAGAATCATCGAACGGAGGCAGCAATTTTCGCCTAATGCTTCTTGACCTTTCGACCGGCGTGGAACGTCAGGTTTCCCCGAAAACATTCTTCGTTGTTACCAGTCTGAAATGGTTACCAAACGGGAACGAGCTGCTTCTGGCAGCGAGGGAGAATCACGACGGAAGATTGAGGATTTGGTACGTTTCCACGCTAACCGGAGAAGCCCGACCTTTAACAAAAGACGCGATTGATTACATAACTCTCAGCTTAGACCAGGCAGCCGATAAACTACTTGCCACTTACACGAGCAACAACTTTCATTTGTTCACAGGGAGAATTGACGACCTAAGCAAGGCCAAGAGCCTGGCAGTGGCGCGGGTTGGTGTTGCCGTTGGTCCTGATGGCAAGATCGTCTACGAGGGAAATGACGGCGACCTCTGGATGATCGATAGTGATGGCGGTGAGCGCCGGCAATTAACAAACAGTCCTTTTAGTGACGTATTTCCACGACTGTCTCAAGACGGGCGGTACATCTTTTTTACTTCAACGCGCAGCGGCACTGCTCAGGTATGGCGTATGAACGCCGACGGTAGCGATCAAGTTCAAATCACCAGTCGTGAGGGTGGACATCCA
Organism: uncultured Chloracidobacterium sp.; assembly: GCA_964626895.1. GTDB lineage: Bacteria > Acidobacteriota > Blastocatellia > Pyrinomonadales > Pyrinomonadaceae > PSRF01. Next base: position 8,185 of record CAZVHN010000201.1, read on the forward strand.
AAGTATGTTACTGCCGACGGAAGGTTGGTCTATTTCGGATCCGGACTACATCAAACCTTGTGGCGCGTTTCCACAAATGGCGGCGATGAGACCGAAGTCTCCAAAGTAAAGATATCGTTCCCAGCATTTTCCAACGACGGAAAGTTAGTCGCCTACTTTTTCCGCGATGAAACCAATCGCATCAAGATCGGTGTCATGTCGCTTGATACCGGCGCGGTGATAACAACCCTTAACTTAACGAACAACTCATTTCAACAGGGGCGAATAGCCTGGTTACCCGACAACAAAAGTTTCTACTATGTCACCGTCAATGGGTCGCAAAGCTTGCTGTGGCTTCAATCGCTCTACGGTGCTAACGCTCCGCAACAGGTAGCAAATTTGGGAGACGACGAGATTGCAGATCTTGCGCTTTCGCCTCTAGACGGCAGTCTAGCTTTTATTCGAGGCAAATGGATTCACGAAGCGGTACTGATCGAGGGCCTGAAATAGGGTTGCGTTGTCATCCCGAATATTTAAGTTAAGCCAGCTCCCACCCCAGCGGTGCAGCGCCGCTGGGGGAGCCCGGGCAGGAGCCGATGGTACTGCGCGGGTAACTGCGTGGGGGAGTAGGAAGTCGCCGGGATTTTCTAAGAAGGCCCGCTCAAGATTATTCTTGAGCGGGCTTTTTCGTTGACCGCTTTCCCTCAGCAATCTATTATCAAGTCATGCGGGCTCAAACAGTAGATATTAATGACGTGAAGAATCAGTTGTCAGACTTAATCACAATTGCCTCAGAAGGGGGCGAAGTTATCATTGTGCAAGACGGCAAAGCTTTAGCTCGTCTAGTTCCGGCTGCTGACGTGGGTGTTTACCAGTCGCTGCCGCCGACTCGGGATGAGTTCTCTAGCGAAGAGGAGCCGCTTGCGTGGGACGCAGACGGTTGGGAGAATGTCGCGTGAAGCGCGGCGAGATTCGCTGGTACACATTTCGCCTTCCAGATAAGCGTCGCCCGGTCCTGATCCTCACCCGAAACGAAGCCATCGACCGACTTAACGAGATCATCGTTGTACCGGTGACGCGAACAATTCGCGGACTGACAACCGAAGTGATTTTGACGCCGGACGACGGGATGCCTGTTGAGTGCGCGCTCAACTTCGATCATGTCTCACTAGCGCAGCGCGATCGCATCGGCAGCGTCCTTTGCAATATGCCCGAAACACGATGGCCTGAAGCGGAGCGCGCACTCATGATCGCGTGCGGCTTCGGAACTCCAAAGGTCTGAAGTCACGCCGGAACGCACCCCACCGAAACGCGCAAACGCAATCAGGTATTAGATCAGCCGATGGTACTGCGCGGGTAACCCCGATGCATCGGGGTAGGAAGTCGCCGGGATTATTAAACGAAGCCCGCTCGGTGTTAAGCTGAGCGGGCTTTTCCATGTTTCGCTAAAAAGCCGGATCTCGGTTGACCTCAAAATCAGACAGCGGTCAATTCAAACCTCTTAGCGGCCGAGATACAAGCCGTCTTAACTAGTCCGTGCATATCGTTAGCAATGTGATCTTGCCAGAGAGTCGTCCGTAACGAATGGGAACCTTAACGTCGAACTGCTCAGTCATGTTTAGTCGTGATTCTCGCCATTCTTTTCGCCTGGGACACGTATCCCAGTACAACGAACCGACGGCCAGAACTCCGATGGTTAATTCCATGAAGTGAGGATACCAGTGCAGCCCTGGCTCTCGTGAGCGTCGTCGGATGGAGTTCCGTCAAAGAATTGATGAGTGAATTACGCGCATCCCGCGGATAGCAGTGGTGTCGTTTCTACGCTAAACTTGGCGCTGAAATTACATGAGTACAGCAAATATTCTTCCCAGAGTGCATATCGGCGAGGTCATTCGCAATGCCGTTGTATTCAAGCCAGGGAATCATGAGGAACGTTCAGTGAACTCAGACCTCCTGATCGAGACGGTTGCGCGTTTCTTCTCACTGCTTCGGGAGCGTCAAATCGAACATGTGTTGGTCGGTGGCATCGCTTTGCTTCAATACGTCGAAGGCCGAAACACTGACGACATCGATCTGATTATGACCCTGTCTTCGCTTGAGCGAATCCCAGAGCTTGTTGTCGCGAGCCGTGATGAGGATTTTGCCCGCGGTCAGTTCGGCGACTTAAGGGTAAAGGTTCTTCTGACCAGCAATCCGCTTTTTGATGAGGTAGGCCGGCGCCACTCAACCACGCAGCGCTTTGTAGAGCAGGATATTCCCTGCGCCAC
>CAZVHN010000202.1:0-7515 GCA_964626895.1 uncultured Chloracidobacterium sp.
CATTCCGCGCGAAAACATTGTTTATCTCAGCGCCGACGACGATAGAGACTGGCAAGGCGAAAAGCGGCGTTGCCTCGAGCAGGGGCTATTCCACGTGCTCTCGGAAAGAGCGAGAGAGTTAAGTGGCCAAACTCCGCTGGCTGCGAAATCTTTTGCCGTGGAGCTGCGGGTTGACGGCACCCTCAGCAAGGGCGAGTTTCGTGTCCAGGGGGTTTGGGACGAGACGGAGAGCGGGCACACCATGGTTACGCCTCGCTTGGACTCATCCCAATCGGGAAAGCCGCCCTTCAATCCGAACGACACTATCCGCGAAACCATGGAGGCCGGGGAAAATGAGCAGACTATTGTCCGCCCGCGGGTGATCGAACTCTATTCAATGGAGGTCTGGCGAGATGGGGTGCGGGAGTCAGTGGTGCCGATCTCAAAACCCGAGATCACGATTGGTCGCGGATCGAGATCAATCACAGTCGACCTGCCCTTGAAAGGCGATCCGGAGGTGAGTCGCGTCCACGCAGTGCTCACGCGGGAGAACGATGGTCGCTACTGGCTAACTCCCAAAGGCCGCAATGCAACTTCAGTCAGCGGACGCGAGCTTCCCCGGGAGAATCGAACCGAGGTTCGCCCCGACGAAAAAATCGCCATCTGCAACTTCGTGCTCCGCATCCAGCCCAGGTGAACTTGACAGCCGGGCCAAGAGCCCCGGGGCAGTAGCCCGACTGTTAAGGAGGGCTCGGCTAGATAGGTAGCTGGCGAGTGGGTTGTTCGCGCCGTCTCCGGCGTCTGGGGTGTCTTGAGGAGCCCTCCTTAACAGTCGGGCTACTGCCCCGGAGCTCATGCTCCTCTTATGCACTGCCTGCGGCGGCGGACTTCTGGTTGGGATCAAGCTCGGCAATCAATTCCGTAAGCAGCGGAATTGCGCGATCTGAATCAAGGTAGTTTTTGCCAAGCATCTTCATGATGCGTCGTTCAGCTGTCTGGCCACTGATTTCCTTTAGCAACGATCGACACAAGGCCAGGACAACCAGGCAATCGAACTGCTTGCCCGTGTTGTGGCGAAAGTCTTCGATCACTTGGTCAAACGAACGCCGCGTTTTGTAGGGCCGGTCCGTGGTCATCGCATCAAACGAGTCTGCCAGCGCCACGATCTTGGCGCCGAAGGGTATCTGGTCTCCACTCAGTCCGTCAGGATAACCGCGACCGTCTATTCGCTCATGGTGATACTTTGCCATCAACGGAATATCTGCATACGGGTGATGGATAGGTGAAAGGATTTCAAAACCTGCCTCGGGGTGACGGTTCAGTTCGCTGGATGCTTTAGCGTCGATCTTGTAGGGCGCGTTGATAATGTCCCGCTCAACAATCAATTTTCCAATGTCGTGAAGATAACCGGCGATGGCGATTCCTTCGACTTGTTCCTCGGGCCAGCCTAATTCGCGCGCAATGATCTCGGTGTACTTACCCACTCGTTCCGAGTGGCCTTGCGTGTACTTGTCTTTGATATCAATGGCCGCGGCGAAAGCGCGGACAGTGTCTCGGTAGATGGTACGCAAATCTTCGTAGAGACGCTTGTTCTCTTCCGCGCGTTGTTCAATCTGGCCCAGTAGACGGTGCGTGTGAACGCCGACTCCCACGTGGCGCACCATCGCGCGAATGATCTCTAAATCATCTGGTTCAAAAGGCTCACCGCTGGCTTTTCCGCCCAGCAAGACCAGCCCGGTGATTTCGCCTCTGACCACCATAGGAACTACCAAATCGATTCCCTGATTCTGAAGCTCGGCTTGATGTCGCGCGAGAAAACTGGTCCAGGCAGGATCTCCATCCGCAATTCCAAGAATGCCCACGCCCGCGATCAGGATTGCTTCTCGCTCCGGCAGGGTTAGCGTCAGACGCACTTGATACTCGTCGCCGAGTCCCCAGACTGTCAGACACTCGGTACACTCCTGCCCCGATAAACACTCGACCACCGCGCCGCGTCGGATGGCCAGAGTGCCAAGCAGCAGGTGCAGAGATGTTCGGACCATCTCGTTGAACTCACTTGTTTTTGCGATTTCCTGACCCAGATCGGCGAGCGCGCCAAAGGTATGAATGAGCTTTTTCGTCGTTGACTCCATACGGCTGAAACTAGTGACTGGTTGCTCCGGCTTGGCTAAACCCGTCGAGCGTTGAGAGAGCTTCCTCTTCGTCCCTGGCCAGCACCACGTGGCGCGTCAGTCCGAGCATCTCAAACAACTCAGCGGTTTGATTGTTTACGTCCGAAAAAATAAGCCGCGCCCCGTTCTTCTCGGCAATATCGATGATGCCCAGCAGAATTGAGACTCCGATACTATTGACCAGTTCGGTATCGCTGAAGTTGATGACCAGCGCTCGGCACCCTGAATCAAGCTGCTTCTTGCACTCGCGCTCGATTCTTTCGCCGCTGAGTTTGTTTAGATAATCACTCGCATAGATTACCGCGGTCGTCCCCACACAATGCGAACGTACAGAAAAACCAGGTGACTCCCCCAATTGTAACCCCTCCAGTACCATCAATGTGTAGGGGTGCAAAGCACAATAACGACTAGGCACACCCTGACAAATGGTATTTCCGGTTATGACTTAAAGAACGAAATGAAAACATAACGCGTTTGCAATATGGGGAACTGTTAACGCAAGTACTTGGTCATCCGCAGGCTGGTTCCTTCATCAACGCGCTCAAACTCTACCTCATCCATTAGGGATCTGATGAGCTTTAGTCCCCAACCCCGCCGCTCTTTGGCGGCCTCGCTATCGTCGACTTCTGTTCCCTGGTCTGTGCTCTGGGCGGCTAGATTCGAGGGCACGATGCCCCGACTGGAAATAGTGATGACCAATCTATCACTTTCAACGCGAAAACGCTGATAAATTTTTCGGTCGGGACTCAAGCTGTGCTCGGCGGCGTTAATGTAAGCCTCGACTATCGCGTGTTTAATCTGATTGATGGCTTCTGGTCGAAAGTTAAGTCGGCGCGCAATCTGCTCCACCGTGCTGGCAGCCAGGAGTTCGTTGTCTTCGCCCATCGGCAGGATCATGACAAACTCGTCCGGCTCCGACGACCGCCTGGGCGTGCCGTGGCCCTCGCTTATCCTCGCAGTCAAAAGTTCGACTTGCTGTCTGCTCGAGGCGTATCCGTCGCGCTCCCTGATTGCTTGTAGAGCCTCCTCGGAAAAGCCCTCGTTGGAAATCAACCAGATGCGCCTTCGGGCGAAGCCTGAGTTACGGGCCAGCCTTTCCAACCGCTCGCACCACATCTCCGTTAGATCACGATCAGCTTCGAGTTTGGATTCTACTTCGGCGACGAGCCAGATGACCTGGTTGGCATCAGTGTAAGTTGCGCCCTCAAAGGAATGGGCCACAATGCAACGCTCTTCGTCGCAGCCATGTTGCAGCTCGGAACTGAAGGCCACGCAGCTAGCCACGTGCACTATCTGCGGGAGCCGGACCAGATCAGTCTCGCGATCGAGACCACTGGAAATCTCTTCGGTCGAGAGTCCCTTGTAACGGTTGCTGAATTGCTCAAAACTGAAAAGGCTTTGTGGTACCAGCTGGCAATCGAACCTGGCCAACAGTGTGCGCAGGCCGAGCTTCGTGACGCGACGGTAGTGACGCGCCATCGTGTGTGGCGCTCGTTTGAGCGCGTCGGTAATGGTATCCGCAACCACCAGAGCGCGTGGCTCGTTAAGAATGTCCAGGCGAAAGCGCACCCGCAAATAATCTTTCCACGTCGCTGAACCGCCACCTGCCTCGATGATTGCCCCATCCCAGTTGATGAACTCTTGAATGTGCAAACCGTGTAGTAACTTTTCCAGTTGATCGGCATCGAGGCGCAGCCTCTTTCGCCAGGCTTCGAAGGAGGATTTGCGGCCTTCACCGACTGCCGCTTCACATAACATGCGCACCAGCGCTCGCCTGGCTTCCGGCTGGGGCACGATCTCCTCCAGCAGCGACGCAAAATGGCGCTGGATGCGACCGCCCATTAACTCGTCGACATACAACCGCTCGCAGTCGAGATAGGTATCCAGGACGAGGTTCCGTTCGCGCGCGGCTTGCAGCAGCGCGGTGATTAGGAGTGGACTGCACTCAAATTGTTGCACCAACAGGTCCCTGGTTTCTTCGTTGATGACCACCCGCTGACGGATAGAGACATGTTCTACCAGCCGGCGCGCGTCTTCGTCGCCGAGTTTGCCAAGGCGAAGAATATCGATCGATTCAAAGTTGCAACGGGCGCGATGCGCGGCATCAAGAACCTGCCGGCGCAGACCGGCTACGGCAAATGGGAGATTGGAACGAGACAAGACGCGCAGCATCTCCGCCGCCAGGTCGCCCTGGCCGCCCAGGCTGTCAGCCAATTGCGCTCCATCGACCATCACATAGGGCCGGCCGTTACGTTTAGGGACCCTTTGCGGCGCGCTCAGGCAGAAGAGCACAAATGCGCGATCATCATTGCTGAAGCGTTCGCGGTTGTAGGCCTCAACCAACCGTTCAATCCATTCCAGATCGGCAGGCGCGGCAAGTTGCACCAGATCGTTTAGGGTGATCGAAGCTTCGCAGAGTGAGGGTTCATTGCGACGAAAGGCCACATACTGAAGCAGGAAGGTATTGAGGAATTCAATGGCAGCACTGACGGCCGTGGTCTCGCCTCGGGTAAGCGCGAAATAGATCGGCACAATCTCTTCGCGGCGAATGAACAGTTGGTCATAAGACTGACGCAGTAACTCCGATACCCCTGCCGAAGGCGCCATCAGCAGCAGCAGGCCGCGCCCCTCGCCTGAATTGCGCGGATGAGACACGATCCGTTGCAGCTCGTCGGCTCTGCCAACGAACTCATCTGCTGCAACACGGCCGAGAATTCGCCGCGCTTTTTTGCTGGGTCCCTTTCCGTTCATCGCCTTCGCTCGATTTGCTTAGCTTTCCTGGTAAAACTCGATTCTGTTCTTGCCATTGCTCTTGGCGTTATAGAGAGCGCGATCAGCCACGGCGATTATCCGGTCGGGAGTATCGACGTGCTTATAAAAGGCTGAGATACCAATGCTGATCGTCACCCCGCCAAGGGGTTGCGACTTACCATGCGGATAGACCGTTTCCGCGACGCGCTGCCTCATGCGCTCGGCGATCACGCTTGCCTCATTGAGCGGCGTTTGCGGCAGGAGAATTCCAAACTCTTCTCCGCCATATCGGCATGCTACGTCTGCGGATCGCAGAGCCACTTTCAAGCAATGAGCTGTAATTTGGAGCGCCTGATCGCCTGCCTGGTGACCGTTGAGATCGTTGTAGCACTTGAAATCGTCGATATCGATCATCAAGAAACTCATCGGATTGTCGTAGCGCTTGGAGCGATTCACTTCTTCATTCATACGCTCCTGCAAATAACGCCGGTTCAACAAACCTGTGAGCGGATCCGTTATCGACATCACTTGAAATTCTTTCGCCCGCTCCTGCCACTCGGCCCGCTCCAGCGCCAGCGCCACCTGGGGGCCGATAATTTCGAGCAAACTCAGGTCGACGTCATCATATTTTTCACCGCTCGTCTTATCGGTTACGTTTAGCACCCCGATCGTGCGACCACCGATTCTGATGGGGTAGCTGATAAAGGACTTGGTCTTGTACTGTCGTTCTGCAGGCGCAGGTTCCATACCGGCGTTTTCGATATTCTCAACTACCAGTGCTCTGCCCGTTTCCAGTACTCCTCCAGCAACTCCCTCGCCCAGCCTTATGCGGGCCACCTCGGAGATCTGGGTTTTCAGTCCTACGCCGGCTTTCAGTACCAGCTCATTTCCTCTCTCGTCGACTACCAGCAGCGAGGCACGCTCTGCCAGCAACAGGTCTTTCGAGTTTGTCAGAATAGCCGTGTAGGTGTTTTGTGGATCTGTAGAACTGATGCGCTCGAGGAAGTGGCGCAGCGACTCCGCAAAACGCGAGCGATATTCAAGCTCGCCCCGCAGCTGATCGATCTCGCTTTGCAGGTCGAAGGAAGACTTCGAAGGCACAGTCAGTGTCGGTGCTTGTGGGGCTACAGCGTTTGCAGGCGCGAGCGGTGCGGGCTCCTCGCCCTTCGCGGGCAAACGAGACATTTCAAGGTCAAACTGGCGGGCGGCCTTCTGCAAGCGGTCAGCTAACTGATCCAGTTTGGCCGGCTCTGCAAAGATGACGTTCGAGAGAGGGTCACTGCCAAGCAAGTCTTTCAGATCGCCAGCGCGAAGACGCTCGACGATGACCCGATAGTCAGCGCCGGTTACAAAGGCGCGTCCTCCGATGACCGCGAGATTTCGCTCGTTGGAAATCTGGACGGGCATGGTAAAGCATTGCAGGCCTGCATGACACTTGTAATGGACCACGCCACCACTACTCATTGCACGCCGGTGCGCGTCCCCGCAGTACGGATCGCATAGACTAACGTGGTCGGGCGAAGACTGAAGAGCACGACAGATCGAATTATTGTTTGAAACCACAAGCGCCGGAGGCTGTCGGCCGTCTACCAGGAGGGTTGACAGGCCCGACGAGGCAGCCAGCCGGTCCTGCACCGGGGCCCAGCCGGCAGGCGCATCCTCCGGATGTTCCTGCACAATAGCGGGTTCCGATTTGAGAGAGTTCTTAGTCATCCGGAGTAGTTCGTCAGTTTGCTTGGCGCCGGGAGAGCGACAACAAACATCCTACTGTCGGCAATGGATTCCGAGCGGAGGGTTCTGAGTCTTCGCAGACATGAGTATAGTTTTCCACACCATGCCAAACAAGCGGCGGCTGACTTCAGCTGGCTGCCCCTCCTGTTGCAGCCATGCCCGTGCGGAAAGCGCAACTTACTCTATGGCTATATGATTAATACGAAGTAGTTTTCACTAGGTAGTCTCGTGATAGTCAAAGACTTGCGCGCTACCCGAGCGTTTTACGAGGTTGTTCGCTGCGGTTCATCGAGGCCGGGAGCCTCGCCGGGTGCGACACTTTCGATTTGAGGCTGCTCAGGGCTAATCCGAATGCAGGCCGCGAAGTGATTTGGCTTGATCTCGACCAGGGGTGGGACGACCTCCTTGCAAGCCTCAATCGCATGCGGACACCGGGTATGAAAACGACAGCCGTTGGGAGGATTGATGGGCGAGGGGACGTCTCCCTCGAGCACAATGCGTTTTCGAGTGGCCTCCACGGTAGGATCGGGAACCGGAACAGCGGAGATCAGGGCCTTCGTGTAAGGCATGAGCGGACCGTCATAGATTGCTTTGGCGTCCGCTATTTCGACAATCTTGCCGAGATACATCACCGCGACACGATTAGCGGCATGGCGTACCGCGCGTAGATCGTGAGAAATGAACAAATAGGTCAGGTTCTTCTCCTGCTGCAGCTTCTCAAGGAGATTAAGAATCTGCGCCTGAATAGAAACATCGAGCGCCGAGATGGGCTCATCAGCCACGATGAAGTCTGGATCGACGGCCAGGGCGCGCGCGATTCCGATGCGCTGGCGTTGGCCACCCGAGAACTCGTGCGGATACCGTTTGACAAAACGCTTGCTCA
>CAZVHN010000203.1:0-4391 GCA_964626895.1 uncultured Chloracidobacterium sp.
ATGGACGCCGGTGATGTCAAAGCTGCGCTCGCAGAGCTTAACTCATTACGTGGTTCAAACCCTGAAATCCTGACGGCAAATAATTATGACTATCTGCTCGGCAGGCTACAGGAGAAGACAGGTGAGTCCGCCGGAGCTAACGCGAGCTATCAATCCGTCGTCGCGCGCCAGTCTGTATTCTCGCAATATGCGTTATGGCATCTTGCCCGGTTGACTCGGGCAACCGGCGACCTCGCTCTCGAACGTGAAAAACTGCGGCAGTTGATTGCGACCGCACCCAGGAGTCTGTTGCGCGAAGCGGCAATCATGAGGTTGGGCCAGAGTTTTTACGAAAGCAAAGACTACAACGCTGCGGTAGCTGCGCTACGGCCCCTCGGTGAGTCCAAAAACCGATCTTTGGCCCGCGAGGCACTGACCCTGATTGCGCAGTCACTGCTGGCTGCGGGAAAGCGGCAGGAAGCACGCGAAGCGTTTTCCAGCCTGGTTATGCAGATGCCCGACGCCTCGCGACCTGACGACTTTGCGCTAGCCGGTGTGCGCGGCCTCGATGCAATCGATGTCATTGGAACGGAAGGCGCAGCTCAGCGCACGGTGGCACAACTAGCGGAAGCAGAGCATCTCCTACGCGCTTCGGTTTATCAATTCAACCGGGACTTTGATGCTGCGCGGCGTCACTATCTCACGCTTGTCGAGCATTATCCACAAAGTCCGACCGTCGCGAATGCACTCTATCAAACGGGACGGGGTTTCTACCTCCAACTGAAATACGACGAAGCTTTGAAATACTTTCAGCGTGTTCCGGAAGAGTTTCCCGACAGCATGAGTGCACGTGACGCGCTTAGTTTCACAGCCGGCACATACAATCGTCTTAAACGGACCGATGAGGCAGTGGTTGCTTACCGGCGTTTCATCGAACGATTCCCGGATGCGCCTAATCCTGAGCGGGCCTATTTGAACATCGTCGATGCCCTGCACGAAGCTGGTCGTCACAAAGAAGCCCTTGACTGGGTCCAACAAACACGCACTCGTTTCAAGGACCAGATCGGTGACGCCCTGGCTCTCTTCGCGCAGACGAGAATCCATCTCGCGTTGGGTGCCTGGCAGGAAGTAGTGTCCGACGCGAATGAACTTCGCAGTCGACCGGATCTCGGCGGCAACCGCGTACCTGGGGGGACCACTCCACAAGAATTGACTTTTATCCGCGGCTACGCGTTGGAGCAACTGAGCAGAACCAACGAAGCCATTTCTGAATATCTTTCCATCCCCGACGGAAGAAACGAATACTACGGAAAGCGGTCGACCGAACGATTGCTGGCAATTGGCTCCGATGCCAGAACGCGTCCTCTCCTCGAGACACGTGCAAACGCGTTGCGTGCGGCCGCGGAAAAAGCGATCAACAGCGGTCAGGCGGAACAGGGACGGCGTTTGGCCCAGGACGGTTTGCGGGTTAGAGAGGATGCGGCTGCGCGAGATGAGATGCTGGAGCTTGTGTTGCGCGCCTATCAAGCCTTGCCCACTTTCAAGCTTCCATCATTCAACTTATTGACGCTGGCCAGACAAGTAAACCAAGAAGTAAATACTACCAAGACGCAGCCTAACGGGGTGGAGCCGTCTCATCAAGCGCTGGCTGAAGAGCTGTTTTTTCTTGGCCTCTACGACGAGGGTGTGCCGGAGTTTGCTGTGGCGCGCTCGGAATCAAGCGACCCGGCTGGGACTAAAGCTGCACCGCGTACCGCTACCCCACCGGAAAAAACCGCGGCGGCCACATCACAGTCTGATCTCGATTACACTTTGGCGAGCTACTCTTTGCGAGGTGGCTTAGCGAATCGCGCAGTGCGTTTTGGCGAACAACTTTGGAAAAACATTCCCGCCGACTATGTGCTGGAACTAGCACCACGCGAGCTGGTCGACTTGTTGTATCCTGTGCCCTATCGAGAGTCGTTGCTCATGCATGCGCCGCCGAGAGGAGTCGATCCGAGGTTTGTGCTGTCAATTGCCAGACAGGAATCGCGCTTCCAGCCGGACGCGAAGTCGGTTGCGGCCGCGCGTGGGTTGATGCAATTCATTCCTGAGACAGCTAACGACATCGCCCGCCAGCTTGGCTTAAGTGATTTCACTCAGGACAGGCTCTATAATCCTGATACAGCGATTCTGTTTGGCTCCCAGTATCTTGCTAATCTATTCAGACAGTTTCCGGAGCAGCCACAGGCGGTTGCAGCTGCTTACAATGGTGGTCCTGAAAACGTCGCTCGCTGGATCGGCCGGTCACGTTCTAATGAAGCCGACCGTTACCTGCCGGAACTTGGTTTTTCTCAGACGAAGGACTACGTCTTTAAGGTGATGACTAATTTTTGGATTTATCAGCAAATGTATGATGAAAAGTTGGAGCGGAAGTGAGTCAAGATAAATGATTCAAGATGTAAACAGCGGTTCGAGAAGGAGAATCTCATGGTCGGGAAGGGCGGTTTACCCCCGCTGGGTTGAGTGCCATTCAACGCGACGTCTTCAGCTCCATAGGAGCCCAAATGTTTATAGCAGCGGTTAGCAATAAGAGCCCCAGCTCTGTAGGAGTTCTGCGGTCCGTCGCGGCGACGGACCGCAGAACTCCTATGGAGCTTCCAGGCATATAAGGGATCTAGGCCTATAAACATTTTGTCCCTATGGGACAGCCGCCCGACGGGCGGCGACAACATTTCCTTAATCATATGCGAACTAGATTCTCAATTTCCCTACTGTTCATTATTGTTTTCGTTCTGCTCCTCGCACCTATTGCTCTGTCAGGTTGCCGGCGTGATATGTCCAACGCCAAGCGCTTTGAACTGAAGGGCAAAGTCTTGACAGTCGAGAAAGACAAACACCTGGTGACGGTGTCGCATGAAGAGATTAAGGACTTCATGGACGCTATGACCATGCCCTTCTCGGTACGGGACGAGTGGGTCTTCGATCAGGCGGCCCCGGGCGATCAAATTACGGCCGCGCTGGTGGTGGACGGGACCGAATCCTGGCTGGAGAACGTGGTTATTATCAAATCGAACGCAGATCCCGGCGTCAAAGGTTCTCCCGGTGCGGTGGGAGCAAACACGGGAGATGAAGTCCCAGACTTCGCTCTGGTCAATCAGAACAATCAGCCGATTCGAACGGGACAGTACAAAGGGAAGGCACTCCTCCTAACATTTATCTACACGCGCTGTCCTATCCCCGAGTATTGCACGCTGATGAGCAACAACTTTTCGCAGATCGACCGGGAGTTGCAGAAACAGCCAGAGCTCTACGAAAAGACGCGACTGTTGAGTATCAGCATCGATCCTGACTACGACACACCTGCGGTTTTGCGGAGCTACGGCGCCTCTCATACGGGCCGCTTCGGAGACGAAACCTTTTCTCACTGGGCTTTTGCCACCGGCACGAAGGAACAAGTAAAGGAAATCGCCCAGTTTTTCGGACTGCAGTACTTCCCGGAAAAAGATCAGATCATCCACGGCCTGAGAACTGCGATCATCGCTCCGGACGGCAAAGTTCATAAGGTTTATCGCGGGAACGAATGGAAACCAGAGGAAGTGTTGAAGGATATTGAGATGGTTTCTCGGTAGTAGAAAACGATTAGGTCGGCTCACCGGTGTCGGATTTGCCAGCCAGTGAAATCCCGCCGGAGCAAGGAGGCCGTCTCAAAACAGAGAAGGCTCTTAGCCAGCCAATCGATTCCGATGTACTATGACTGCTAAGAGGGTCCAGCCATGATTAGATCGGCCGCACTGTCCCTTATGCTTTGCGGTCCCCTGCTCAGTTTTGGATTTGCCCAGGTGAGCCAAACGACTTCCCTGCAGCCAACCAAGCTGGAAGCATTCGCACATCAGCCAACCGCACATGTGACCTGGTCGAACGAGGTGTGGCGTGCCGAAAGCGCCGAAGCTCGGGTGGTAGTTATGGCCATAGTCGTCGAGGATTCGGCGCAGCCTCAAGAGCGAATGCGCGGAGTCCGCCTTGACCTTGCTAAACAAAACGTCAGCGATCAGGTTTATCTTGATGAGGCTAAACTCGAGGCGACCAGGAAGGCTCTGAACGAGATCACCAGCGGCATACGGAGTTTTCGGCGCGAGCGATCAGACTCTCCCTACCGTTATCTCGGCGCAGAGGAATTCTGGCATCCTTACCCAACGGTTCACACTCTGAACGCGGCGTATCACCTTGCACCGGATTCATCCGGGTTATCCTTGTCTGCGTTCACGGGGCAGGCATTCAGGTTTCCTGACCACAGTCCGGCACAACTGTCGGCAGCAATTGCCCGCGCAATAGATGAACTAAAGCGGCATTAACCCTGTAATAGGAGGGCGAAGGAGGCGTAACGCGGGCGGCTCTCAGATCTTTGGAGTGCCGCAACTCGTTGCCGCTTG
>CAZVHN010000204.1:0-12633 GCA_964626895.1 uncultured Chloracidobacterium sp.
TGTGTTGTCCGTTAGCTCGACCACTCTGAAGAAGGGGTTACGGGCCTCCTGCTTGCGCTGAAAGATGTTGACTAGCAGCGCGAGACCAAAAACGGTGGCAACGACAGCCAGTGCGACGACGCCCCAGAAGCGCAGCCAGCGTCGCCTCCGCGGCACATCTGAGGGGGTGGTGTTGACATCACTTCCGGCGTTCGCACTCTTCTTATCTTCAGTCATTTTACTTTCCTTTTTTTTCGCCTTGACTCTTGTGGGCGTCGATAATCTGGCATCGCTTCGGATCGGCCTCAGTGCATGTGTCCAACGGAATTGTGACAGCGGATGCAGCTCGTTTGCGACTCGGCAGCTCCCGAGTGTGAACCTTCAATAGCGTCGACGATCTCCTGATGACAGTTTCGGCAAGCCTTTTCAGTTACCTCACGGCCTCGTGGTGTGATGTGGATGTTGTCCTCGAACCAACCGGTGGTGAAATAATAGGAATGCCAGAAACCATTCCGTGCCTTTGTCGTGTACTTGCCCACGAGTCCCGGCGGCGTGTGGCAATCGTTGCAGACGGCTACAGCTCGATGGCTCGACTTCAACCAGCCGCCATACTGCTCCTGCATGACATGGCAATTAACGCAGGCTTCTGCGTTATCCGTCATATACGAGTAACCGCGAGCGTAGACGAAGGTGTACGCCCCTACACCCACGGCCAAGCCGAGGGTAACGCCCAAAATAATCCCTTGTGCCAGGCGAAGCCTCATCACGTTTGTACAGGCAGGCCGGGGCCGCATCGCCCGTCAATAGCTACAGTTTCACCGAAAGTCAATTCTTCTTCGGATGACATTCTACGCATTGGAAGCTCGATATGTCGCCGAGATTTACCGGGTGTGTGAAAGGTTCGTTGGCCTTGTGGCAGGTTTCGCACTTGCGCTCAGCGAGGCCGCCGAGATCTAAGGGGTGCTGAAAGGGCCCGGTCTTCACGTTCTCAGCAGGCGGCCTTGCCGAGTCATAGATCACAGTGTGGCAGATGTTGCAATCGTACGAAATGACCTTGCCAGTGTTGCTAACGTGTTCGCCGTCGTGACAGCGGAAGCAGCCCGAGAAATAAAGGTGGCCGATATTGTTCGGGTGAGTCTGCCAGTCGGTCTTCATCTCCGGAAAAAAGTAAGTCTGAAAGATCCGTTGAGTTTCCGTGACCGCGCTCTTGATTGCCGCCTGCTTCTGCGAGTTCACGTCTTTGTAGTTCGTTTGATAGAACTGATTCAGGCCGGTCTCAATTGAGCTCAGCGCCTGCGGTGTTGTGTCGTATCGGCCACTAAGAACCTCGACAGCTTTTAGTTTGAGATACGGTAGCGACTGATCCAACCTGCCGGCGATAAAAGCCTGGTCCACGGCAGCGTCCGGCGGCAGATAGACGTGAGCGGGACGATTATGACAATCGACACAGTCCATCCGGCGCTTACTGGCGGCGGCAACCTGCTCCGGTGACAGCGGTCGCGCGCGATCGTAATACTGAGTGGTATTGCCCTCTCGATCTTTGATTTGCACCCAGGGAATTACCTGCCGATGATCATCCGTAGAGATGTAGGTAATTTCGTTCGCAATATTCATGTGCCAGTGGATGCCCGTGACCAGCCCGGTGGTCGGACTGCCCCCACCGACGTTTATCAGCATGCGTGTTTGGCGTAGAGTGTTCTGTTCGTCATAGCCGTAACGATTGAAGACCTTCATCTGCGCGCCAAAAAACTTTTCCGGCCAGTGACACTGCTCGCAGGTTTCCGGAGCAGGGCGAAGGTTGCGTACCGGCGTGTTGATGGGCCGCGAATATTTATTAAAGGTCACTGAATAGAGTTGATAGGCGCCGGAGAGTTTTGAGCGCGCATACCAGCCGGCGCCGGATCCGACATGACAATCAACACAGCGCACGCGCGCATGAGCGCCGGCCTGGTAGGACCTGAATTCCGGTTTCATCACCGTATGACAAGTCTCGCCACAGAAGGCGACCGATTCCGTGTATTCGAACGCGCGATAGCTTCCGAAAGCGCTGGCTGAGACAAAGAAAAACGTGATCACAAGAAAAGTCAGGAAAGCACGACGCGCATGAGGGTCGTTCAAATCCAGCTTTGGGTAAGCCATGATATCGGACGGCGCAGCTCGCCGCCGCCGCCGCCGCTCCAAGATCATGCCCAACGCGACAACGGCTAAGCCGAAAATCAGGATCGCGGGGAAAATTATGTACGTGAGAATCCCCACGTACGGATTCTCAACAGTTGATGTGATCTCGATGAAAAACAGGAGTAAGACACTTGCCAGGCTGGCGATGACGATCGCTGCCCCGACGAGGCTGATGTAGTTGCGGAAGAGGCTCGGCTTTTTGCGAGCCAGTGGTTCGATCTCAGACATCTTGTTGTGCTCTAAAATAGACAATCATACCGACTCCCGCAAGGATGAGATCAGATCCAATCGTCATTATTGCTTAGGCCTTAGGCACGGTCGCGGACGCAGGGGCTGATTAGAACACCCTCAATCGCTCGGACCTTCTTCCAATGTTGGCTCCTCGGTTTTCACATCTGCTTGCGCCAACTCCTCCTTCATTTGTTCGTATGCCAGCTCGTGCTCTTCTTTGTAAGAGTCTTCAGACACTCGCCCGTCGATGAAAGCAAAGTTAACCGGATAAACGTCAGGATCGAAAATCACCTGATAAAAGTGCCAGACAATAATTGCCAGCGTCGCCAGTACTGCTTCGTAAAAGTGCACCGCGAGCGCGATATCAATCCACCAGCGCGGCAGGAAACCAAAGACGCCAATCTTGAACCAGATCATCAGTCCGGTTAGACCCATTATGATCGTGCCCCACACGACCGCCCAGTACTCGGCTTTCTCTGCGTAACCGAAGCGCGCGATTTTCGGCCTCTCGTTTTTGACTCCGAGATAGTACCCAAAATTCGCGATGAGGTCTTTTACATCCTTCAATTTGGGCAACATGTCCTTTACCCATAGTCTTCCTTCTTTAGACAAGGCCAGGTAAAGAACGTGATAGGTTCCCACGACGAGCATCACGATGGCGGCTACCCGATGAATTATCCGGCGCAGAGATTCACTGCCGCCCAATAGCCAGGCGAGCCACGAATCGGGATATTGCAGCGCAAAGCCGCTAAACACGAGGAGAGTAAAGCTGATTAGCAAGAACCAGTGTTGCGCTCTTTGATTCGCTGTCAAGCGAACAATGCTTCGTTCCTGACGCCGTTTGGCTGCTACCTTTTTTCGCCAAGCGAGCGCGTTATGGACCAGCATGCCGCCGATCACCAGAACGATCAAAGGGAGATAGATCCAACGCACGACGCGCGTTCCCACGACTCCTATGTCATGAGTCTCGACTTCGGAAACCAATCCTGCCGTCAGATGGATTTTCCCTTTGGTGAAGTTCTCACTCGCGCCGACGTGACACTGCCCACAGGTTTTGCTCAGGTTGTTCGCGTTAATCATCGACTGTGGATCGGCCGACGGCAGTATGTTATGGACGCCATGGCAACTGGCGCAATTAGCGACTACCTTTGATCCAAACTGCGAAGCCAGGCCATGATAGCTGTCTTTGTAACTACTGACGCGTCCGCTCGCGACTCCGAATTCCTGAGTCAGAGTCACGCCCTCATGACATTGCGCGCATGAGTCGGTCGCTATCGCAGTCGTTGCGTCCGCCGTGGTCTGATCGAACGGCAGTTTGATGTCGTGAATACCGTGACAGTCTGTGCAGCCGGGCGCGCGTGACACTCCGCGCGCCACGGCCTGTCCGTGAACACTCTGAGCAAACTCACCGGCTTCGGTCTGATGACACTTGCCACAAGTTGCCGGGATGTTGAGCTTGGCAATCGATGACTGTGAATTCGAGGCTGGTTGAATGTCGTGACTGTTGTGACAGTCGGTGCAAACTGCGGCGCGAGTGTTCCCGCGAGCAACGGCTTTCGCATGGACGCTCTCTCGATAAGACAGGAAGGGGCGGTCGCTGATGCCGCTTCCCAGCATAACCGACTTGTCGCCGTGACACTTGCCGCAGGTCTCAGCGATGGTCGCTCGGTTGATTGTCGAATTTAGATCGCTTGCCGGCAGGATTGTCGTCAGGTCGCCATTCTTCGTGTGGCAATCAAGACACGTCGCCGCTTTCGTACCATTGTGAATCGCCTGGGCATGAAAGCTATGCTCGTAGCCGGCATGCGGCGCGGTGTGGAAGCGCGCGTCTGCCAGGTACGGAAGACTCTTACCCGGCTCGTGGCATCCCTGGCATTGAAGCGTTGGAGGCGCGGCAGGAACATTAGCATTGGGCCCGCCGATAATGCTTCCTTCGTTAGGTCTTACCGGAGTCGCAGAAGTATTTTGATTAGTCTGCGCCTCGACAGACTTGAGCGCGTTCAGGCAGAGCGCGGCACAGATCAAAACACCAGTAAGGATAGCGACAGCAAGGTAACGTCTCACGGAATTTGGTTCTTTCTCAGGGGCCGGTAAAAAATACCCTCGATGCCATTGGGCGCAAGAACCGCCAAAGTCGTATCAAACCATCAGAGGCCTAAGATAAACAGCAAAAGCCCACACGCGCGGGAGGCACGTGCAGGCTTTGCTGTGTACGGTTCCGATTTTCGGGTAGAAGCCACGGTTATGTAAGACCGGCCTTGCGCTCCAGGTATTCAACTCCCAACCCTGGCCTCAGATCAGAATCCTAGTGCTTTTGCGATTTCATAAACGCGACCAGCGCCTTCGCTTGATCCGCCGTGATGCCTTTTTCTTCATAGCCTGGCATATGCGGCGGCTTCTCCATCTTCTTCCCTTTGAGCACGGTCTGGATGAGCTCATCGTCCGCCTTGGTCGCATCAAACTTCTTCTCAGCGGTTGCTCCGTGGCAAGCGAAACACTTGGCTTTGTACAGCGCGGCGCTATTGTCATCGGTAGTTGTCCGCGCGGGCACCGAACTAATCAAAAACGTCGCCACGAACATCACACCGGCAAGCACGAGCGCCAGCTTCTTCCATCGAGTAATCGAAACCTTCATCATTGCGTCCACCCTTCGTTTATGAACTTGGCAAGCTCGGGTCAAACCCCTAAGCATGCTACAGGGCAATGACTGTGCCGCGCCCGGAATGCTGGAAAATCCTAAGTTAATTCAGCTTGTTTGCGACCCTTTACCCAGAAGCAGGGAAACATTCCCCAAGAGACACCCCATCAAACGCCGCAAAAAATCAGGCCGCCGCCCTCTTATGACAAGCCGTGCACTTCTTCGAAGTTGGCGGACTGACGTCCTTTCTGGTCTTAACGGATTCGTCGTGACAGCCGGCGCAGTTTCGATGGAAGGCCTGCTGGTTCGTCAACGTCACTAACTCAGTTCCGACCTGGAACTTGATCTGCGGAATTTCCGGGAGCAACTTCGGTTTTGCATCCGCCCGCGAGTGGCAGTCGCGACACAGGGCGCCGACTGCATTTGGGTCTTTCGCAAGAAGCTCCGTCGTCAGAGTGGTTGTGCGATCTGCCGGCCAGACTGTCTTGAGCGGCGGATGCTTTGCTGCTTCGGCCGCCGGCTGGGCTGTGTGGTGACACTCGATACATGCACTGGGCCCGGTTCCCTCCAGATTTCGGTTCTTGGTTGTGTGGTTGACGTGACTGAACGTCACTGGGCCCAGTTTCGACTCAGTCGCGAGCGTATAAGTATCCTGAGGCTGCTTCGTATCCTGTGCTGATACGTCGAAACTCAGACTTGATATGCCCGAGCTGAGCGCGACGGCCACGATAAGGGCTGTAAAAGTGGTAATGACCTTCATAATTGACCTCCTTCGGAACTAATTCCTTGCCGCTAGTTTGAAGTTAAAAATGCCATCTAGTTCCAGTGTGGCAACGCTTGCAAGCCGAAAAGTCATCACCGCCAAACGCGCGCTTACCGTCGTGACAAGTCATGCAGCTTTGAGTGCGGCCGGAAGCATGGTGATTGGCCGCCTCGGGAGCAGTGACCTGCCGCCGTTGCGGCAGCCCTGGTCTGACTTGATGACAATCATTGCAGGCTAGTTTTTGGGGCGGTCCGTGTTTGGCGTGGCTGAAGTTCATGCGAAAGGCTGTGGCCCACGCGGGAGTTCGCGCGTACGTGCCGAGCTTGTGGCAGGTACCACACGAGGAAATATCCCGGCCCCGCGATTTCGCGCGCGGTGTATGACAGCCATAACAGGTCGAATGCGCATTGAAACCAACCGGAATCGACAGCCCGACGCCGCCCCTTGCCGGACGGTGGCAGGTGGCACAACTTACACCGCCCATGTTCAAGTGTCGCGCATGATCAAAGTTCACGCGGAAGCTTTTCAACCGGGGAAACGACTTGAGCGTGCCGGAACGCACATCAGTATGGCAAATCGTGCAGATTGGACTCTCACTGTTCGCAAATTGCTGCGCGTGACAACCGGTGCAGGGCACGTGCCCCGAACCACCCGGCAGGTTTGGCCGGGCTGAATTGCTTTCGCGTCGATGACATAACAAACATGGCATGCGCGCGTGATTGGGGCTTGAGTGGAGAAACCTTGAGAAGTCGCCACTCGGCTCTTGCCCCAGTGCCCTCTGCCGTGCCCCATGAATAGCGATAGTTCCCACAAGCAGGCAGGCGGAGACCAATAACAGGCGGCACACTCTGCTGCCTACAGGTTCACGCTCGGTTGCTCGCTCCGCCGGTGTTGTTTCTTCCAACATCACTTTCTTCCAACATCACTTGGGCGCCGGTTTCGGAATTGCCTCCAAATGATTTTGAGGCACAGGATTCTTCCCCAGGCCGATATGACACTTGACGCACTGGAAGCCGGGATTTGTCCGCTTCTGGTCGATCTCGTAATTCAAGATTCCATCCATATTAGTTTCTATATGACAGCCTCCGCTGCCGCCACACGACTTGACCGATACGAGAGTTTTCTCATCCAGGGTGTTCATCACTGCCGGATTGTGGCAGGTGACACAACCCAGTTCATTGTGAACATCAAACTCGTGTCGATAACGCCCCGCGCTCCGTTGTGACCACTGTCGGAGTATTAGCCAATCGTTGACGCCCATGCTCGCTGCCAATTTCGGATCGAAATCGCGCAATGGTTGTGTGGTGGCGGTAGGAAACTTATGACACGCCGCGCAGTCTGCCGGCGCTGGAGCTATTCCAGCCTCTTCGTTATGACAAGCAGCGCAAGCGGCGTGTGTGGTTGGCGTCGTTTTGAACGCTCCCCTTTTCAGCCAGAATACCTCTTCAGGCAGGTCCTTTGGCGGCCTGGTGACAAACTCGTCAGCAGACTTTCCCTGTGGCTGGTAAGTTTCATGGCATACAGGACAACTCTTGGACTCCGCATCCTGCGGCTTCCCACTGCCGAAACTGTTGAACGATGCGCCCGCCAACGCAAACGTGAGATTCTCACGTGGCCGGGAACGCAAACCGCCGACAACGTCAACATGGCTTTCATGAGGAAACAAGACCGTGAAATCCGAAACGAAGTTCTGGCCCCCCTTTGAAGCGAGAAACGGTTGACCTAAGCTCGGAAACGGATACCGCGCAGTGTTTCGCGGCCTAACAGCGAGGTGGCAGTTTGAACAGATGACCGGCGCCGGCCGTTCGCGAGCGAAAAACTGGGTGCGATGACAGTTCAAACACGCCTGGTGTTCGGGAAAGTCGGTCACGTCAGGAAAAGCTTCGTCGCCTTTGCGGACCTCTTTCCAATTCTTTGACGGAAATTTATGGCACGAATCGCAGGCCAGTTTCTGCTGCTCGACATGCGTGCGGTGCGAGAATCTTGAGTAGTCGATACGCGGCTTTCGTGTCTGTGTTTTTCGGGACGGTGGGCGACGACGAGTTTGGGAACGTCGCTGTGGACCGGCTTCGGCCTTTGGAACGGAGCCGATGAAATCACGGTGGGCGAAAACAACGACGAGAAACGCCATGAGGAAAATTGTTAGATGACCCAATGCCCGTTGTCTCATTGAAATATGGGACAGGGTTTTTGGTCCCTGCCATGGTTGAGGCAGTCGGCTAAGCCGGCTGCCGGCTTTCGATCTCTCTGAGTTTCAAATACACCAGCACGGCCAAAAACAGAATGAAAAAGAGTGAAACTATCAGACCCTTACGTCTGAAGTTTAATTCCGCAAGCGCATCTTCGCCGGCTTTGTACGTCTTTGCAGTCACACCGACCGCCGGACCAATCACCTTATCAACCTCCGCAGTCGAGGACGTATGAATCAAAACGCGTGCATGGGTTACGCCGTCGATCGCCTCACGCAACTCAAACTTTGGCCGGCTCACTTCCATCCCGGCCCGTTCGGCGCGATCGAGAATCCCCCGTGATTTCTCAATCTGCCCCAGAAGGCCCTCAATCATCGTGTGCATTTCACCTGCGGCGGCAAATCCTTTGTCGCCCTGACTGTGACAGGAAACACAAACTGACTTTTCTCCAGTGCCAATCAACTCGTCCGTCGGCGCGGCGATGTCATGATTATTATGACACTTGATGCACTCGCCAAACCCCAGGTTATCAAACGCCCCTTTGTGCGCACTTGCCTGAAACAGCTCTGCCTGCCGTGCATGACACTGGCCGCAGACATTGGCTACCGACGCGATGCCTGGAGGCGCAGCCCCGTGGTTGCCGTGGCAGTCGTTGCAGGTGGGCGCCGAAAGATCCTGCCGCTCGTACAACGCCTTCGCATGGACGCTTTGTTTGTATTTGGCATACTGATCCGTTGGAATCTTGAACTCGGCCATATGCGCGGCTTGGCCGTGGCACTTCGCGCATGTTTCCGCCACGTTCAACGGATAGACAGAAGAGAGGGCGTCGCTTACGGCACGCATTCCATGCACTCCATGACAGCTAATACAAGTGGCAACTTTTTCGTTTCCGGTTCTCAACAACTGGCCATGGACGCTGGTTGAGTACTCCTTCTCCTGGTCCACACGCAGAGCCGGATTAAACTGTTTCATGAAACTGGCGTCGTTATGACACTTGCCACAGAAGGCAGGTATGTCCACCGTTCTGGGCCGGCCCAGGTAACCCTTCCGGGGATCCTTCGCCGCGTCTTTGTCGTCTTGGGTCGGATCGCCGCCGTGACAATCGTTGCATGAGAGTCCTCTTGAGAGGTGGACATCGTCTTTGATCGAGCGAGCCGGGTCGCCGATTTTTCCTTCCAACTGGGTGTGACATTCAATACACGAGTTCTTGTTCTGGGCTGATGCCTGGTAAGCAGAAACAATAATCACTACTACTGCGAATGACAATAGCTTTGCAGCTTCTCTCCAGCATTCGCTCCGAAGCCGCCGAAATCGCGGCCCTCCTTTTAATGCCTGGATCGGTAGATGATGCTTATTCATTTCTACTCACGCGAGATAGCCAACCACCGTCAGAACGATGATGTACACAAGCGCGATCGCGCCTATCACATTGAAAATCATTCTGCGACGCGGATGTTCCTGCGGCGAACGATTGATGAAAGGAATCACGAGCAACGCCGCCCCCGCCAGCGTAAAAAAAAGAACCCCGATTACTTCGCCATCAAACACCCATATTTTTGCGGGAATATACTTCAGCGTCTGAAACATGAAAAGGAAGTACCATTCCGGCTTTATTCCCGCCGGCGCCGGAGCAAAAGCATCTGCCTTAACGCCTAACTCCGACGGGAAAAGCGCTGCCAGCGCAGCCAGGACACCGATTGCCAGAATCCAGCCGATCAGGTCGCGCATTATGAAGTTAGGAAAGAATTTCATGCGGCGGTAGTTCTTCTCGTAACGAGCAGGAACATGCATGCCGTGGAGCTGGACCAGCAGGACGTGGATTCCTATGAAAACGGTTGCCATAGCTGGAAGAACAGCAACATGAAATCCGAAAAACCGAGTCAAGGTGGCGCCGGTTACTTCGTCGCCGCCGCGTAGAAACCGCAGAATCGTCTTGCCGGCGACCGGGATGACGCCGGGAATGTCGGTCCCGACCTTGGTGGCGAAAAACGAAACCTCGTTCCACGGCAGTAGATAACCGCTGAAGCCAAACGCGACGGAAATCAGCAGCAGTACGACTCCGCTCACCCAGGTTAGCTCGCGCGGCCGATTATAGGACCGCATGAAATAAACGCTGAACATGTGAATGAACAGAGTCAGGATCATCAGGTTGGCCGACCAACTGTGGATCGAACGGATCAGCCAGCCAAACTTCACCTCTGTCATGATGAACTGAACGCTCTCAAAGGCGTTCTCGGCGCTCGGCCGGTAGTAGAGCAATAGCAGGATCCCGGTGATTACCTGGACGACGAACAGAAAAAGCGTCATGCCGCCGAAGTAATACCAGATCGACTGGCGATGAAGCGGTACTTCTTTCTTCTGCGCCGCCCGGGTCAGCGTGCTAATTGATAGACGCTCGTCAAGCCAGCGCCCGAAAGTCTCAATTCTCATTGGGCTCTCAAGATCTGTTAACGACGATATCGTCACCGCGCTTGTTTACCGAGTATTCCTCCAGTGGTCGCGGCGGTGGCCCACCGATGTTCTCTCCGTTGAGGTTGTACTGGCCGTTGTGACAGGCGCACCAAATCTGTTTTGTGTCTGAGCGGTACTGAACGATGCAGTCGAGATGAGTACAAACAGCCGAGAAGGCTTTTAGTTCGCCGGATGCCGTGCGGATGAGGAGGCCGGGCTTGCTGCCAAATTTGAAGATCTTCCCGGAGTTTGGCGGAAGCTCGCTGAGTTTGGCGGCTACCACGGAGCTTTGCATCGCCTCGACCACCTGAGGCGGCGCCATGAATCTAATGATCGGATAGAAGATCGCGCCTAGCGTCGCCGCGGCGCTCGTCCCGAGCAGATAGTCCAGGAATCTACGCCGAGTTGTGACCAATGGATCTGACTGCCCTTGAGTTGGAGTACTTTTGTCCCGGGCCGCGTTTCCCATCGCTCCATCCTCCCACCTCGGATGCACCAGAAGGGATTCTACGTAACCAGCTTACCCGATCGCTCGCCTAACTCCTCCTTGATACAAAGTACACTCCGGCCGCGATCAGTATCCGGAGCCAGAGTTTGCAGGTCAGGGCCCGCACTGCGCACTATGGCTCGATTTGCTTATTCTCTTCGGCCGAAGTACACGCGCAACGAGGTGTATGGCAGGTGCGAATGGTAATTCTGCGGCCTTGGGCCGACAAGCGTGCTTTCATTGTAATGGTATTATTGATATCCGATGTTCCAATCAAGGCGCGAGTGCACCCTAATCGCCAGACGGGCTTCAGGCGACTGAAAACTCATCGGGTACGACGCGATTAGCGTTCCAGGGGTTCCGGTTGGGTCTGCCAGGCGATTGCCTTGCCCGTTATCTTTATTGATCCGATAGGAAGTGTATAGCGTCACGCGTGGTACGAGCTGGGCCACGGAATCGACGTAGAAGAAATTGTTTCTCATAAAGTACAGGCTATTCCCCAGGGGATGCCGGACACCATTGAAGAAATACTCGATAACGGAGTCACTATTGATCCAATGGTGGTTGTAGCCGGTGCTAAACGAGAGTTTTGAATTCGGAGCCCAATCAACCGACGAGGTGAACACGCGCGATTTTACGTTCACGCCAAAATCCTGCAACGAAACGCCGGCTATTTCGGAAGGATTAGAATTGTCCTTTGTGATAAGCGCCAGGTTGAAAGATATTTTCCGGTTCGGCTTGTACCTGCTTTTCGCACGAATATTTGTGTAGTTGTAATTTCCGATGCGCGTGAAGACGTTATCAGCAGTACCGTGCTCAGCGTCAAAGTAGATCGTCCAGTTATTTGCCGGCCGAGCCTTGAAACCTCCAAAGAACACGTTGGTGTGGTTGCGCTCCACATGTTCCTCAGGCGTGAGGGCGGGCGCTGAATTGGAACCGAGATTGAATCCACTAATAGCTTCCTCGATGCGGCGACTCGCGTAGCGATAACCAAAGTGTATGGAATAACGCGGGTTGAACTGGTAATCGCCTTCGATGGTGTTCTGGTACTTGCGGTACTTAGTAAGCGTGTTGACGTCTCGATTGCTGAAACCTATTGTATCGGTCCGGGTGCCGCGTGTGAGCGAGAAGAAATTGCTATAGAGGGCGACGCCATTGATCTCGAAGGTCTCCACTCGAAAGGTGTTTGAGATTCGGAACTTATCCGTCGCCAGAAACGTCACGCCAAAATCTCCGAGCGTATTGGGGCGTTTGGAGTTGCCCGTGAGGTTGTACTGCGCAAGATTAAGAATGTTGGGAGTGGCTGCGGGCGGGGTCGGAGGGAACCCGGTGATTCTGAGGTTAAAGTTCCTGCCAGTGAAGTTCTCAATAAAAGCGTAGTTTTGGGTAGCCCTGCTGTGGACGATGCGGGCAGTTATATCTACCTTTTTGGCCACGAGCGTATGTGCACTGAACCGAGTGTAGTTAACGCTCCCGCGCGTGGGCTCGTCGCGATTGAAATCCGTCAGGGTGGCGACGGCTGGATTCAGGTTTGTGCCCAGGGTTGGTCCGACGTCGATAAAGCTATCTTCGCGGAAACGGCGGAAGCCCTGCAAAAACGAAAAGTCAATTGGGCCCACCTTGCCATCGGCCCCGACGCGGAAGTCGTTTGCCCTTGACCTAAGTTGGTTGAGCAGCACGAATTCGTTTCCGCCAGGGCGGTGGTTCGTGAAGGCGG
>CAZVHN010000205.1:0-4151 GCA_964626895.1 uncultured Chloracidobacterium sp.
TGAAAGAGTCACGCCGGTAAATATGGGGAATCAACCCCATTGCGACAACGGGGAGGGAGTGGCCCTTGGGCCTCTCCCTTACCCTCTTGGGTCCTGGTTAGCTATGCTCACTCATCAAAGTCTGAGGACGGTACAGAGACCGCGACTTGAGTGATTGGTAAGCTGGACCCCACCGCTACCGCGAGGTGGTACTGACTGACCTGCTGCATTTTCCATTTCTCATTTGTCGTTGGCATAAGGCTGCCGTAGCTCTTGTTCGAATCAATGAGAAATGACCAATGGAAAATGAAAAGACTAACTTCCCGAGCACCGAAATTCGAGCTTTTTCACTCCGAGCAAGGGTGTGCTATCTTTTGTGGCTCCGACACGTGCCCGCGTAGCTCAGTGGATTAGAGCGTTCGCCTCCGGAGCGAAAGGTCGCAGGTTCGACCCCTGCCGCGGGTACCATTCCTCCCCAACTTTAACGAACGTCATGGAAACAAACCTGCCCCCTGGACAGCCTGTCAAGCGCACGATTTTAGTTGTCGATGATTTCGACGACACTCGATTGCTTTTAAAAACCTGGCTCGAAAAGAAGGGCTTTAATGTTGTGGAGGCCGAAAACGGGAATCAAGCGGTAGCAGCAGCGCAGGAAGTGCGCCCCGATTTGATCATCATGGATCTGGAGATGCCGGAGTTGGACGGCTTAGCCGCAACCCGAAAGATAAGAAGTATGAAGGAACTGGATGGCGTTCCGGTCGTCGCAGTTTCTGCTTACGGAGCGCAGCAGTTTCGCGCTGAGGCGTTGGCCGCAGGATGCAGCGAGTATGTCTCCACCCCATTCGAGCCCGATAAGCTTGAGAGAGTGATCCGCTCTTTCCTGCCCTGACTGTAATTTCAAATCTGAGATCTCAGATCTGAGATCTGATTGGCAGCCGGAATATGGTTAAGACTCATGTCGAATAGATTTCTTAGCAACAACTCAACGCACAACTCGCCTCGCTCGAAAATCGTCGCGTTCGTGTTGCTCCTGCTCGCGGCGGGAAATATTGTTGCCCAGAATAACCAGTGCAAAGTCAAACTCAGCGAACTTCCGCAGGCCACTGAGTTGAGCGGGTTCCGAATGGGAATGACCATGGACCAGGTGAAGGCGCGCGTGCCGCAGGTCGTCTTCGGAGGAACCGACGACCTGGGAACGTCCAAGACAAGCATCAATCCCTACTTCGATTCACGAATAGACAAATCCGGATTTGCAGATGTACGGACGGTCTCCCTCGACTTTCTCGACGGACGGATAACTTCGATTTGGATTGGCTATGAACCCACCTTTAAATGGCCGACCGTCGCCGACTTTGTTAGGGGCATTTCGCAATCACTGTCGCTGCCAGACGCTTGGTCGCCGTGGAAGTCGCTAGGGCAACAATTGAAGTGCGCGGATTTTCAGGTGACAGTTTCCAGCGTCGCCCGGGGCCCGAGCTTCCGTATTCTCGATCTAACCGCCGATGCGACTCTGACGGCCCGCAGATTTGCCAAAGAAGAGGAGAAGGAGGCGCTGGCGGAAAATAGCGAAGAGGTGGCGGAGATCCTTGCCGATAAACAGAGCAGGATCTACTATCCAGCCGATTGCGAGGTGGCCAAAGAGATCGGCGCATCAAACCGCACAACTTTTAGAACCGCGCTCGAGGCCGAGAAGGCGGGTTACAAACCGGCCAAAGAGTGCCAGCAGTAACAATTGCCGATTTCCAAATGCCGATTGGCGATTGGAGTTCAACCTTAAGTTGCGCCTTACCGGTGCGGGCAAGCTAGAGCTCGCACTCTAAACTGGACCAGCACGTCAATTGGCAATCGGCATTGGCAATGACAAAAGGGAGCTTGAGATGATTAAGGAATTCCGCGACTTTATTGCCCGTGGTAACGTCATCGATCTAGCCGTGGCCGTGATTATTGGAGCGGCGTTTGGCAAGATCGTTACTTCACTGGTCGAGGGGATCATCATGCCGCCAATTGGCATGCTGTTCGGCAACGTCGACTTCGCAAACCTCTTTATTGACCTCTCCGGAGAGCGACCTCTGTCATTGGCGGATGCCCAGCTCAAAGGGCTGCCGGTAATTGCATACGGCATGTTTATCAATGACGTGATCAGCTTTCTCATTATCGTCTTCGTGGTGTTCTTGATTGTTAGACAAGTCAACAAACTCAAGCAGGCGCCGCCGCCGGCAGTGAAAGAGTGCCGCTACTGCCTTTCGTCAATTCCACTCGGAGCAACCCGCTGTTCTGGATGTTGTTCTGAAGTTGGAGCGTAAAGCATTGCCGATTTCCAATTGCCGATTGCCAATTGGCTCGTTGGCGGTGTTACTAGTGTCAATCGCAGCGGCTCTGAAATCGGCAAATGGAAATTGGCAATTGGCAATGAACTTCAGCTAGACTCCCCATCATGCGCGAGTGCCCCCGTTGCGAAATCTGCTATGAGGATGAGGTCCTTGTCTGCCCTCAAGACACGGCAAACACCAAACACACTTTGCCCGGGGCCACGCTGCTATCCCGACGTTATCTGCTCGAGAAGCGTCTTGGTAGAGGGGCCATGGGCCAGGTCTATCTCGCACGCGACCAGAATCTGGTGACGCGCCGCGTGGCGGTGAAGACTGTCCGGCCTGACATACTCAGCGACGAAGACTTGCAGGAAGGCGAAGCCATCGCGCGATTTGAGCGTGAGGCCCGCGCCGCGGCTTCGATCCGGCATCCCAACGTCGTCGATGTAACGGATTTCGGGAAGAGTCCAGAGGGTGTTTTCTTCCTGGTAATGGAATACGTAGAGGGCGAAACTCTTTACCAACTCCTGCGACGCGAGGGCACTCTCAACATCCAGCGCACTGCCGCTCTAATGCGCCAAATTGTGGCCGGCATTGAGGCCGCACATGACGAAGGCATACTTCATCGCGACTTGAAGCCCGCGAACATTTTCATCATGCAGCAGCGCCGGAAATCGGCCACCACGACAGACGACGGCTTCGTAAAGGTCGGCGACTTTGGTTTGGCTAAGATCGTCCATTCCGATCGCTCGGAAACCATCAGCGGCCCTGAATCCCGCGGCATTATCGGCACACCTGAATACATGGCTCCTGAACAGATGCAACATGGTGTTAGGCTCGACGCGCGCGCTGATATTTACGCGCTGGGCACGATCGCTTACCACATGCTGGGCGGACGTCCGCCTTTTACGGGAGATATCACTCAACTAATCGCCCAAAAACTACTGCAGGCTCCGCCCGCTTTGACCACCCTGCGTTCCGATCTCTCGACCGAAGTCGAGCGGGCCGTAATGCATGCGTTGGCAAAAGAGCCGGCGGATAGACCTGCAACTGCAAGCGAGTGGCTGGAAGAGTTCGAGTCAGCGATACGGGTGCCGTCGGCAGACTCAGGCCCAGGCGAATCACGAGTAGTCATCATGGCGCCCGCAGGCTCGGAAGTATATGTCGACGATGAGAGGCAAGGTAGCGTGGGACGCTCGGGGCGAGTAGTGCTCACTTCAATTGCTCCCGGCCAGCACGTTCTGCGAGTCTCTCGCTCAGGAGAGGCCGACGATGAACGCGTAATTGAGATTCGGCCCGACAGCGCGGAACAGATCATCCAGGCGCAGTTTAAGAGCGCCCCTTCGAGTGATCAGCTAAGCCCTTCGAAAGGCGGAAGTCTCGATAGCAGGACCGGCGCCCATCCACTTACCACGGGCGTAGTCGTATGCACCGGTTGCCACTCTCGATTCGCTGAGGGCACCAGATTCTGTGGCCGTTGCGGAAATACCTCATTGCAGCCTGTTCCACACTCAGATCTCAGATCTCAGATCTCAGATCTCAAATTCCAGGGTTCACCTGAGCCTCCCCACTCGGCGCAGGCCCGGGAACCGTCGCAACAGCCTCCCGGCGTCGCCTGCCCGCGCTGCGGTCATCAATATTCTGTGGCAACGCGATTTTGCGGCAGATGCGGGATTCCCATTGGCACATCTTCGCTTAACTGGAAAACGCCGAAGCCCGTGGAAGTCATCTGCAAGACCTGCGGCACGAGCTATGCGGCCACCACCAGGTTCTGCGGGCGTTGCGGCAAACCGATCAGCCCTTGATCCAACAGAACCAGGGAGCGTAGAGGCTCTTATGAAACCCAAAAAGGGCCCTACGGTA
>CAZVHN010000206.1:0-2120 GCA_964626895.1 uncultured Chloracidobacterium sp.
CTGTTCGCGATGACCAATTCTGGAATAGCGACGTTTGCATGGCGAGCGTGTCAAAAATGGGTCGTTTCCTAGAATTCCGAAGAAAGGTCTGGTTGATGGGATAGCGGCAGTCATGTCGGTACCAGCAGTCATCGGAGCTCATCGAGTTAAGGCCACCTGCAGGCGGCCAGAAGTCGGGCCGCCCATCTCGACGCGGCGGTTTGGCGGACCGATAATCGTGCCGGTCTGCCGGACGGTTACCAATGGATCAGGATCGTCGCCATGGTGGGCTGTGAGGTCGTTAATCCTGGCTTCACCGCGAATGCCGTTCTTTGACTCTACGGGCTTCACGGCCAACGGTGATAGCGATCGCACGTGAAATAGTTTCGAGTGTGCCCCTTTCAGTCTTGTGATGCAGGCAGCACCCGCTCGCTTGCGAAAAAGGCACCATGTCCGACCCTACTACCGTCGCGGCGCTTGCTGCCCACAAGCGCGTCTTCCCGTTGCGCCTGAGCCCGATTGAACTCCTTATGATCTGGGATAACCGGGTGGGTTATCCGATGAGTTTCTTCATCCAGCTCCGATTCTATGGCCAGATCGAGCGCGGCGCCTTCGAGGCGGCGATGGACGAGGCGCTGAATCGACATCCACTTCTGCGAGCCCGGATTGAAGCTGGCAGGGGTGGTTTCCCCTCCTGGGTTTCCGCCCAAGGTCAGATGCCCGACGGCGATTGGGGATCCGAAGAAGCAATCATTGCTTGCCGTAACAACGAAGCCATCGATCTGACTAGCGAGATCGGGTTGCGCATATGGGTTCGCCAAGGCGCGCAACGGGCAAAGGTGTTGCTGCAGTTTCACCACGCTTGCTGTGACGGTACTGGAGCCTATCGCTTCATCGGAGATTTGTTGGCTTGCTACGGCATTCGCACGACATCCTTGGGTCGGCGCCCTGTGTTAGGTTCTGTTGAATCGCAATTGCTGCGGACACGCAAGCAACGTTTACTTGATGTTGCGGCAACGCCAAGTCGGCGGGGCCTTTTGCGGCTGGCTGTCAGGGAATATTGGAAGTTAATGTCCCGGCAACCGGCGCCGCTGGCTCCGCCCCTCATGGTCGAACGCGGTCACGCGACGGAATTTCCTGGCTTCTTATCGTTTTCGTTCGCTCGGACCGATCATCGGAAATTACGAGATGCTGCACATAGTTCGGGCGTCATGCTCAACGATCTATTGTTGCGCGATCTATTCCTGACCCTGGAATATTGGAACCGGCCGCGGCGGACTTTCTCGCTGCAACACTTCTGGCAGCGGCCATGGCTGAGAATCATGATGCCCACGGACTTGCGCAGCGGCGAAGACTATGAAATGCCGGCTGCCAATTTGACCGGCTATGCGTTCCTGGCTCGCACAATTCGCGACTGCGCGTTGCCGTCCGAGCTACTGCAATCCATACGCAACGAAACGGCGCTGATCAAGCATCGACGATCCGGGGCCGCTTTCATGGATATGATCTTCGCGGCTTCCCAAGTACGGTGGTTGTTGCCTTTCTTCCTGTCGTGCAATCGCTGCTTGGCGACGGCCGTGCATTCCAATGCGGCTGATCCCAGTCGGCGCTTCACAGCGCGGTTTCCTAGGGAGTCTGGGCAGATCGTTTGCGGAAACTTGGTGCTGGAGGAGATCACCGGTGTGCCGCCGCTGCGCGCCAAGACGCGAGCCACGTTTTCGATCTCGCAGTACAATCGCCGCCTGGCGATCTCGCTGCGCTGCGATCCGCTGCTATTCCGCTTGGAAGATACCGCGACCTTGCTGAAACTTTATGTCGAGCGACTGCGGAAATCGGCAGCCATTGATGACAAGGAAAACGATACGGAGATTCACGCCTCCTGAGCGCCCACGACGGTTGGCAGTTCGCAGCCACTCCGTTGCCCGATGAAACCGCGCCGCAACGGCAGCTTACTCTCTGTGGTGCGGTTGCTGGAAACGTTCGTTTTTCAACCTTGTCTCCCCGCTCCGACGAACTCCGGCTAAGTCCTGGGCGGGCGGTCCCAAGTCGCCATCTCGCAAATCAAAACCCCGTAAAGCCGTTCGCACGGTCGGTCCTTGGGACTTCGCCCGACGTGGCAATCGCGTTGCACGCCTCATCTC
>CAZVHN010000207.1:0-10676 GCA_964626895.1 uncultured Chloracidobacterium sp.
CGCACACTGCAAACCAATTCTAAAGCGGGCCGGTTTACCAAAAACCACCCGTATTTATGACATGCGCCACTCTTGCGCGAGCCTGCTGATTGCCAATGGTGAGTCCGCAGCGGTTGTCGCTGCCAGGTTAGGACACGCTGACCCTGCGTTCACGTTGAAAACTTACGTTGACACCGACGCCAACCAACAGAAGATCGCCAGCGAAAAACTCGCCAGAATACTGTCCCGCTAAACCGCTCGCACACTATACGCACACAAAACAATAGCGGCAGTCATTCACGGCTGCCGCTAAGTCTTTGATATGATTGGAGCCGGCTGCCGGAATTGAACCGGCGACCTTCTAATTACGAATCAGACGCTCTACCAACTGAGCTAAGCCGGCTTTTCAAGCGAAACGCGAGATGCGTTTTCGAAGAATTGCACTATACGAATGCGCAGTTTGTAGTGTCAAGCATCCGACAAAACGGAGGAGCACGATATGGGCAGGGAACAAATGCGAAACCTCGATACTTCCAGGATCGGAGGCGCTCAGGTTAACGAGTTTGAATATCAGAAAAACCAGGGCGAGCTGACCGAACAGTTGGAACAGCACCCGAGCGCGGCCAAGGCGGCGAAGCGTCCCACGCAGGCAGAGCGCGTGCAGCAGATAATGGCCGCGGCGCATAAGAAGGTTGAGAAGAAGAAGAAAAAAGAGGCCGCGACAAGCGGAAAGAAAAAGTCGACGACCAAGTCAGCTGCTAAAAGTGTTAAAGAAGTCGCCGGGAAAACCGCCAGGAAGAAGTGATCCTAAATAACAATACAGTAAATGAAAGCTATACCTGGAGCCGGCCACGCAGGTTGCTATGCCTGGGCCTGAGTTGTCTGCGGACGGCAGCGGTGCTGGTCGTCCTGTTAGGTTGCCGACCCGATCCGCTTCTTGCTCAGAAGAAAGCAGCAGTACCCGCGCGCAAGTTACCTTCGGCTGAGAAAATTATTGACAACTACCTGAAAGCTAGCGGCGGAAAAAAACGAATTGCGGCGATCCGCGATGCTGCCTACGATTGGGTAATTCAACTTAAAGACCAAACGATGGGCACAGCCAGGACGCAGACAAAGGCGCCTGGTTCGGTTCGCACCGAGATGACTTTCGGTAATGGCCAGATTATCTCGGCTGCAAATACGCGTTCGGCCTGGGTGTACGGTTTGGACGGCCAACTGCGCACTCTCACCGGCGCCGAGGCCTACGCCGCCAAGCTGAAGTCGGAGTTGGACGCGAACCGTCTGGTTGATTACAAGAAGCTGAATATCCTGGCCCGGGTCGTCTCGCTGAGCGATTTGGCTTCGAATCCGGCCTACGTCGTCGAGTTTTCTACCCGCAACGGAGCACGGCTTCGCTACTGGTTTGGCGTGAACAGCAAGTTGCTCTTGAAAATTGAAGACGAGGCGCGCAGAACTACCACGCGCTTCGCCGACCATCGTGTGGCAGGAACCACGATCAGTGTTCTTGAACCACATCAAGTCAGCTTGACCACGGATGGCTCCGGCGAACTGACTTTTGTCCTTCAGCAGGCAAACTACAACACGGCGATTCCGGATACAGCTTTTGATCCTCCGGTCGCTGTTGAAACGTTGGATGTGAGGGCCCTGCTGCGCGAAGTCGGACGCAACCAGGAGCAGGTTGAGACGCGGGTCAGCGAGTACGCGTTCATGCAGAAGGAGACTGACCGAGAGATCAGCAGCAAGGGGGAGATCAAGAAAGAAACGACCAGAGTTTATGAAGTGTTTCCGGTGGCCAACCGCACGCCGATCATGAGGTTGCTGAGCGAGAACGGAGTGGCCCTATCCGCCGAGCGTACGGCGAAGGAATCAAAGCGGGTGGAGGAAGAGTTTTTGAAAGCGGAGCGAGACCGCGACAAGAATGAACAGCGAGTTGAACGGCGTCGCTCGGAGCGGCAACGCAGGAAAGCCGCAAAGGGCGAAACGGAAGGGGACGACGACCCGGAGCTCTCTCAGTTTTTGAAGATATGCGAGTTTGTTTCTCCACGCCGCGAACGCTTTCGAGACCGCAACGCTGTGGTCTTTGATTTTCGTCCGCGACCCGGTTTTAAACCAGGCAATCGCGAGGAGAGTTTGATCTCTAAACTCGTCGGCGTCGTCTGGATTGATCCGATTGATAAGCAGGTAATGCGACTTGAAGCACGACTCGCGGAGAGCTTCAAGATGGCCGGGGGCCTGCTGCTTTCGCTGCGCCCGGGCGCTGGATTCGTGATCGAGCAGACGCGCATGGAGGAGGGCGTCTGGCTGCCGCGCCTGGCCCAGGTCAACCTGTCTGTAAAAGTGCTTTTGTTCGGCGGCGGCGATGTGAACAAGACCATCGAGTGGAGCGATTACAAACATTTCAAAGGCGACGTGGGCGATTACAAGATTGACGCGCCGAAAGCTGTTGAGACGGAGAAGAAGCCATGATCCTACGGTTTGCTCCAGAGGAGCCGAATGTTTATAGACAGCGGTTCTCAACATTCATCGCTCCGGAGGAGCGACATGTCGCCCCTCTGGGGCTAGATTTAATGAGATCCTCGGGTCTATAAACATTCTGTCCCTACGGGACTTACGGTCAGGTTACAGCATCCATCTTAAAACCTAAGATTTTCTATGCAGGAAGTCATCGTTATCGGCGGCGGACTCGCCGGAGTTGAAGCAGCGTGGCAAGCGGCGCGCGCCGGAGCACACGTGCGTCTGTTCGAAATGCGGCCGATCATCCAAACGCCGGCCCATCGAACGGATAAGCTGGCCGAAATTGTTTGCTCGAACTCACTGAAATCAGACGAGCCGGGCACTGCGCCTTACTTACTCAAGGAGGAATTGCGACGCGCAGAGTCTCTGGTGATGGAGGCCGCAGCGGCCACGCGCGTGCCTGCGGGAGCTGCCCTCGCCGTCGATCGTCAGTTGTTTGCTGAGTACATCACAGAAAAGATTGAAGCCGCGGACAATATCGAGGTAGTGCGCGAAGAAGTCACCAAGGTTCCTGACGAGGCAATCGCAATTATTGCAACGGGACCGCTTTCCTCCGAAGCGCTCACTGCCGAGATCATGAAACTCACGGGCAGCGAGCAGCTTTACTTCTACGACGCCATCGCGCCGATTGTCTCTGCCGATTCAGTTGATCGCTCGATTGCATTCCCTGCTGCTCGTTACGGAAAAGGTGGCGACGATTACCTTAACTGCCCATTTGACCGCGAGCAGTATGCCGTCTTTTATCAAGCGCTGATTGAAGCGAAGAGCGTTCCGCTGCAGCGTTTTGAAGAAACGCGCTGGTTTGAATCGTGTCTGCCCATAGAAGAGTTGGCCCGACGAGGTGTTGACACACTGCGCTATGGGCCAATGAAACCGGTGGGACTTGTGGATCCGCGCACAGGCCGGGAGCCTTATGCGGCAATGCAATTGCGGCAGGAAAATTTAATGGCTGACGCGTACAGCCTTGTTGGCTTCCAGAATCATCTACGCTACGGAGAGCAGGCAAGAGTTCTGCGGCTGATTCCCGGGATGGAAAATGCCGAGTTCTTGCAGTTCGGACAAATCCATCGCAATACTTACATCTGTTCACCACGTGTGCTCAGGCCGACGATGCAGATGCGTGAACGACCGGACGTTTTTTTCGCCGGTCAGATAACCGGAGTTGAGGGGTATGTTGAATCGGTCGCGATGGGATGGTTGGCGGGAGTGAATGCTGCAAGACTCGCAACCAGCCAGACCCTGATTGAAGCGCCACCTCGAAGCGCCACCGGAGCGCTGGCGCGCTATGTCGCAAACGCCGAAACCAAGAATTTCCAGCCCGTTAATATTACTTTCGCCCTGCTGCAGCCGCTCGATGAACAAGATGGACGCCGCTTTCGTAGAAAGCGTGACCGCCATCAATTCCAGGTAGAATTGGCCCTGAAAGAGTGGAACGCTTGGCTTCAAGAAACAAGGCACCGGGTAACAGCATTGCAGGTGGCGCCCTGAGGTCGGCCTACCGGCCAGAGCACGCGGAGTCATTCATCAAGATCGTATTCATTACACTTGTCCTGGCGTTCACGGCCGTATTGTCGGCGAGCGTCGTCGCCCAGTCGGGGCGGATGAAAGACCCTAAGCAGAAGACGAAGCCCACGCAAGGTCCCATCGCCCAGCCCGGTCGGCCACCCACCTCACAAGAGTCTCCAGCTCCCATCCCTCCACCTCGCCCGCAGAGTGAAGCGGGCGACCACGTTGATCCAGCGGACGTCATCCGCGTCTCATCGAACCTGGTTCCGATCCCGGCCTCGGTAATCGACACCAGAGGTCACGCGGTAAGCGGTTTGAAGCTTGAGGATTTTGAGTTATCGGTTGATGGCCAGCTTAAGTCGATAAGCGATGTTACTCGCTCGGAGTTACCTGTCCGGCTGGCTATGCTCTTCGATAACAGTGGCAGCATCGATTTTGCGCGCGAGTTTGAGAAGCAAGCTGCCATACACTTCTTTCGCAGAGTAATGCGCCCTTCCGATGGAGCGGCCATATACTCCGTTGAGACGGACAGCTACCTCGCTCAACCGATGACGAGCGATATACGGAGACTTGAAGCGACGATCCTGAGCTTCGGCAAGCCGGAAGGTGCGACCTCACTTTTCGACGCAATTGTTGATGCTGCTGGTTACCTCCGGCCATATGTAGGACGTAGAGTTATTCTCATAGTTTCGGATGGTATTGAGACGACCAGTCGCGCCGACTTTGAAACGACCCTTCAGCGGGTCCTGTTGGACGATTGTCAGGTTTTCGTAGTTCAGACTGGACTATATGAGGGTGCAAATCTGCGCGCCCTTGCCGCTGAGCGACGCATGGAGCAGTTAGCAGTGCAGACCGGTGGAGCTGCGTTCATTCCCAAGACAACTTCGGATCTTGAGACAGCGTTCAAACAAATTGCCGCTGATCTGGCACAACAATACGTCTTGAGTTACTACCAATCGGAGGCGCAACGGGATGGGCGCTATCACGTCATCGACCTGCAGGTAAAATCCCGCAAAGATGTTCGCGTGCGCGCCCGCAAGGTTTACTATTCTCGGAAGAGGTCAAGCGTCGGCGAGTGATGGTAGGCAGTCTAGAGAGGAAGAATTAGCCGCGAATTTATGCGGATGAACGCGGAATCAGAACAGGTCAATACATTATTCGCGGAATGCCGCGCTGATTGCGCAGGCCTCCTCCTAGTTAAGGATGGGTCTTTGGCTTTTCAGATCTGCGTTCATCCGCGCAAATCCGCGGCTGGTAAGTTCGAGGATCGCACCTGAATCTCATGGAGCAACTGTTAGCCCAGTTCTTCGACCACCTGCGTTACGAGCGCAACGTCAGCGAACACACCCTGCGCAATTACCGGAGCGACCTTAGCCAATTTCTCGACTATCTTGCCCCCGCTGATCGACGTTCGGGGAAGAGGAACATACCTGACATCCACGAAATCGATCACATCACGATTCGTGAATGGCTTTCCACCCTTCATTCGGCCCAAAAGAAAAAAACCTCGGTGGCCCGTAAGCTTGCGGCCCTGCGCACCTTCTTCCAGTTTCTGGTGCGGGAGGGCGTGATCGAGCTTAATCCGGCGAAGCTCGTCTCGACGCCGCGCCTCGAGAAAAAGCTGCCGCGACATCTCTCAATTGAGGAAGCGATCAAGTTCATCGAGACGCCGGACACGGAAACCGATCTGGGCAAGCGCGACCGGGCCATGCTGGAATTGATGTACGCGACAGGCGTGCGCGTCTCGGAACTTACAAAAATGGATCTGTCCCACATGGACTTCAAGAACAAATTAGTTCGCGTGACCGGCAAACGGCGGAAGGAGCGCATCGTTCCTTTCGGCGATCCGGCGGGCGAAGCGCTGAAGGCCTATTTGGGCGCCCGTGATCGATTTCTCAACAACGCGGCAGTTTCCGAGCGCGAGCCGGAAGCGGTATTTCTAAACTACCAGGGTACGAGAATAACAACGCGCTCGGTTGGCAGGATGGTGGAGAAATACATTCGCGTCTGCGCCGGGATGCACGACATCAGTCCGCACGCCCTGCGCCATTCATTTGCGACTCATCTGCTCGACAGTGGGGCGGACTTGCGCGACATTCAGGAGCTCCTGGGCCACGCGCGTCTCTCATCGACGCAAATCTACACTCACGTCTCGATGGAGAAACTGATCGAGGTCTACGACAAAGCTCACCCAAAGGCGTGATTTCAACAACGGAAACGTAAATGCAGTCTAGCAAGCGGTAACCAGGGAAGAATCATCTGAGGCATTATTCAGCATTTTCCTTAGAGTGTTGACGTTTCGTCGTCTCCGTTGGCGGCTTCGATGGCTGCCTGGCAGTCCGCGCAGTATCTGGCGGTGGGCAAGGCTTCAAGACGGCGTTCATCGATTTGCTTACCGCAACGAGCGCAGATGCCGTAACTTCCTTCCTTGATTCGGAAAAGCGCTTGATCAATATCAGCAACCATCTGCGACTCGCGTTCGCCAAGGCGCAGGGCGAGTTCTTTATTAACGTCCATCATCGAAAAATCACTGCTGTCCTTTACTCCGTCATCCGACAACTCAAGAGCGGCTGCCTGATCTGCCCAAATATGTTCGTTAAGTTGTGGGAGTTGTGAGATTAGAAGGCCACGAAAATGTTCAAGTTTCTTTGCGTCCATTAATGATGTGTTTCCCTTCACGACGCCGGCACGCGCGCTAATTCAAAAGATTTTGGGGAGCAGGATTATAACCTAAGTCCCGTGAGACCGGAATTGGCCCCGCTGGTGGAAAGGGTAATATTGCTGAGAGGCCTGGTTGTCGCTTCGTTTTAAGCGGCTAGAACTCAAACTT
Source organism: uncultured Chloracidobacterium sp. (assembly GCA_964626895.1). Taxonomy (GTDB): domain Bacteria; phylum Acidobacteriota; class Blastocatellia; order Pyrinomonadales; family Pyrinomonadaceae; genus PSRF01. The sequence goes on from CAZVHN010000207.1 coordinate 6,830, forward strand.
AAAGCCCGCTTGCACCCCTCGCGGAGGCCCCGGCAGCAAACCGCGCGCGCGGTCAGCAATGTACAGGTGGTTGAAGAGATTCTTCGAAGTTACAAACAGCGTGGTCCGAAGTTTTTCTATTTTGTAGTTGGCAGTTGCGTTCCAAATGGTATAGCTGGGAATAAGTCCGGTTTGCCCATTAGTGGTGATGGGGTCGGTGCGGTTCAGATCCTCGCTAAACTGAGATCCGACATAGACCGTTTCCAGGAAAGTGTCGACGCCACTTGCATGTGCATAGCCTATGCTGGCATTCAGTAGATGCTTCGGCGCGTAAGGAAGACGGTTGCCAGTCACGATGGTAGTGCTGAAACCGGGAACACTGCTGAACCTAGGGCCGCGAAACTCCACCGCAGGTAAGAGGGTATAAGCCGTTCGCAGATAAATATTGTAGCGGCGTCTAAGGAGCGTCGCAGTGTCCAGGGCCGCCGAGAACTCAAGTCCCTGATGAAGCGTCTGGCCTCCGTTTGTGAAGGTGGAGCCAATACCACCAGCAAGACTGGCCGGGACAATCTGATTCTGGTAATCCATACGAAAGAAAGTCGCCTCGAGTTGGAGGGCGGTATGTGGTCTTGCGCGCAGCCCTGCCTCGTAGTTCCAACTCAACTCAGAGTCGAGCTCGATGCTGCCGCCAGTGGTATTGTTGATTACGTCTTCGGTGCGAGGTGGTGCAAAGCCGCGATGTACTCCGGCAAACAAAGTTAGTTTATTGCCAGGGCTATAGGAAACTCCTAGCCCGGGCACAAGTTGAGTCAGTTGAGTGTTGCCGTTAACTAGCAAAAGCCGATTTGTGCGTTGATATTTCACTTGCTCAACCCGGAGTCCGGGGGTGACCGTCAGGTTTCCGAAAATAAGCCGGTGCTGGACAAACATCGAGTAGGCCTGATTGCGGCGCTCATTGTTTTCAACTACAAGCCCGTCCCTTGAATTCGGGCGGTCACCGTTTTTCTGCACCCGCTCTTGATCTTCAACATGCACCCGGAATCCAAGATCTGTTTCATTCCTCACACCAAGAATCCGTTTAGTGATACGCAGACGCGGTTCAAGGCCTGCAAACAAGTAGCGCCGCAGCCGCCCCTGATTGCCGCAAGTAGTGTTGAGATTGTTCATGCCACCACAGAGTGGGTCGGCAGCATCATTCGGGCGTTCGTTAGAGTTCGACGCTTGGCGCCACCAGTGACGGCGAAAGTACGATCCGTAGACGTTGGTTGTCAGTACCACGTCAGAGTTAAAAATGTAGGCATGAGTAAGGGAAGCGCCTAAGCGATGGCCGTAGAAGAAATCGTTGCGAAAGGGATTCTGGCGCGGGTTGGCGCGAAACTCGTTCTCACGTAAGCCTGAGTAGCCGACGTTTGACTCTTCTCCGTAGTAATTGAACTTGAAAGTTACGGCCTGTTGAGAAGTGATCGTCGTAACAGACTTGAGATTAAAATCATTCAGACCGGAGCGAGTATTTTCGCGCGATCCCTTCCCTTGCTTACGCGTGAAACCAAAAAGCAATCCGGTATTGCCCAGAGTATCGCCATAGTTCAAGTGGCCATTGAAGTAATGACGATTGCCGCTGGTGATACTGATCGAGCCCTCACGTTTCTGCGGTGGTGTAGGCGTGATGTAGTTAATAACCCCGCCCACGGTCTGCGGACCGTACAATATCTGGCCCGAACCCTTAAGCACTTCAATACTTTCAAAGCGGTCTATGGGCGGATGATAGTAAGAAGCATTGTCGCCGTATGGAGCATAGGTAAGTGGTATGCCGTCTTCAAGTAGCAAGAGTTTGCTGGATCGCGTGGGATTCATGCCCCGGATCCCAATGTTCGGCCGCAAGCCAAGACCCTCTTCATCTCGCACATTAACGCCTGCAACTTTGCGCAGAACCTCGGTGGAGGTAAGAGCCCGGCTCCGCTCCAGTGCCTGGGCATCAACGAGGCCGAATGACCCTGGGATCCTTTCCATCGATTCATGTGTCGTTAGCAGGTGGCTGCTGGTGATCACTACGGATTCTGCTATGGGAGCCGGTTGAAGCAGAACCTCGATAGCAGTATTCCCAGTGGCTGCAGCTGTGATCACCCTGTCAGAAGTACCAAACCCCGCTTGCCTGGCTACCAGGCGATACTTAGCTGCTGGCAGACCCTCAAAACTAAACCGGCCAGCCTCATCAGTCATAACAGTAAGTTCTGAGGGGGAATTGTTTGACTGCAAAGTAACTGTCGCACCACTGATGGCCGCTGAATTCTGATCCAACACACGTCCCGAAATTGAGGTGGAGTTCGACTGCGCTGAGACGCAAACGGGCAGTACGAACCACAATGTTAAGGCGCGCAGACCGCGGGGGTAAAAGTTGTTATTAAGCATGATTTCGTATCCCAACGTGATCTTAATTGAAAATGACTTTCAATTTCGGCGATCAGATTATGATTTTGAGCAGGATGTTGTCAAGAGGTGTTCCGGCAGGAGGGCGTGTCGGCTTAAGTAGGGGGGTGTAAATAATAAACCCCGCCCCCTGCACAGTGCCGGTCCCAAGTCGGTACCATGCAGTCAGTTGCTTGCGCTCCAACTGCAATACCTAAGTCGACTCCAACCGAAACAATCAGGCCGCGCCGCAAATCTGTTTTGCGCTGCTCGTTAGATCCTCTTTGCGACCCTCCCTTCTCCTCACACAAACAAACTTCTCCTGTAAATCCAGACCTTTGACCTGAGTTTGGGATCAGTACTGGATCTAAGACCGGGCCAAGGGTACGCGCTTTGCGAATCCTTTGACTCGACGACAACTTTGATGGTTGGAGGAAGATTCAGTGACCTGGGAAGTAAAGCTCTTCGCAAGAACACGACTCAGCGCTTATCAGAACTGCCTCGATCTCATTGATGCCTATTCAGACTTTGCGCCCCTTTGGGAACGAGTACTGCTTGCAATTTACGCCGGAATTGGACCGCCGCTCGCCCGCTGTTTTGGCGGCAACACGAGAAGCCTTTGGCGGCAAGCAGATGCGATAGTCGGAGATCTCTTAGCTACTTCGGGTATGTCTCCGCGTGAGATTGCCGAATCGCTGCGCCAATACGTGAGGCTGAAACGTAACGAGGACGATCATCTCACATTTGAGAAGGCGCGAGAGACCATCTACGATCAGCCCTTCTATCCCCTGGTGACTCACTTCACTCTGGCCTTCCAGCCATCAGCCGTTGCGCGCATGAGATTTGTACGGCGCGTCGTTGAATCATCCGCCTCTCCCAGGGCAATAGTTGCCGACCTGGGGTGCGGATCAGGGGCGATGTTGTGCGAAGTCTTGCAAGAGAGAGCAGCTTGGACGGGTTACGGTCTCGACATCAGCGATGCGGCGATTAACTATGCACGGCGATTAGCCACACATAAAGGTGTTGCCGACCGAGCGCACTTTCAGACTGGGTGTCTGATGGATCTTCCGTTTGCTGATGGTTCCCTCGATGTTGTAATCGCTTCCGAAGTAGTGGAACACCTGCCGCGGCCTGAGCGGGTGTTCAAAGAACTATCGCGAGTGCTGGCGCCTGGCGGGTTACTGCTAGTTACGATGCCTGTTGAGAGTCACACGCCCGCGCATATGCAGGCACTTAATAGTGCTGAGGACCTTTGCGGGTTAATCGAGGGGGCAGGACTAACGGTTTCCCGCATCGAAACCAAGTGGCATGTGAGTTATGGAGACGACCGGAAGCACATATTTGCCGTGGCCCAGGCCATGCGGGAAAGCGTGTTTGATATAGACCCCGTCTATTCCTTCTCAGTGCCGCAGATTAGCGCGGCGGCAAGCAGCGGAATAGTGAGTTCGTGATGGCCAGTGAT